>CAKTTT010000130.1 GCA_934615635.1 uncultured Eubacteriales bacterium
GCTGTTATAGCTCAGTAGGCAGAGCACTTCCTTGGTAAGGAAGAGGTCACCAGTTCGAATCTGGTTAACAGCTCCAAAGAAAAAGACATCCATCGTCAGATGGGTGTCTTTTCTCTTTGCCGAGATTGTCCAGATTCGAACTGCTTTCGAACTCTGGTTAACAGCTCCAAAGAAAAAGACATCCATCGTCAGATGGGTGTCTTTTGTTAACAGGGAACGGTCGTTATACCCATGATGACGATACCGTCAGTAGAGAGCCCGCGCTCCGGTCCGGTTGAAAGGAATCGGCCGTTCAACAACGAACGGCTTGAACGGATCGCCGCTGCCTGCATTTTATTAGCGGGAAGAATAGATTCAGACACCGACAGCTCCATGCAAGAACCTGTTATCAGACGTGAGGAGAATCGAGACTCTACCAAGCCTCCACAGCAGATGATGTGAATAAAAGACTATCGTCAGCCTCGTTCTGCCTCCCTCCCCAGCACATGCTCCAGGATGGCCCCGGCCACGTCCACGCCGGAACAGGCGGTCAGCGCCGCCATGTGGGCGTTGGAGTTCACCTCGCACACCAGCGGCCGCCCGTCCTCGCCGTGGAGGAGGTCCACCCCGCCGAAATCCAGTTTCAGCAGAGAGCAGCACCGCGCCGCCAGATGAATCTCCTCCGCCGTGGGGGTATACGCCTCCGCCCTTCCGCCGCCACCGATATTCGCCCGGAAATCGGTGTCCGAATAGCGCCTCATGGCGGCGATCAACCGCCCCCCCGCCATATATAGGCGAATATCCCGTCCCGCGCTGGAGGCGACGAATTCCTGCGCAATAAAGGGCCGCGCCGCCATTCTCTCCGCCAGCCCGCGCAGTTCCGTCCCGTTCCGGGCCAGATAAACCTGTCCCCCCAGCGAACCGTAGCATTCTTTCACCACCATGGGAAACCCCAGCCGCTCCTCCGCCAGCGCCAGGAATCCCTCACCCGGCTGATCCATCTGCAGATAGGTCATGGGCGCCACCAGCGTCCGGGGCATGGGAATGCCGCCGCCCGCCAGCGCCAAATGCGTGGCCGCCTTATCATCGCAGACCGCCACCGCCTCCGCCGCGTTATAGACCCGCACCCCGCAGGCTTCCATCGTCCTGGCCAGCCGCACATCCTTGTCCCAGAACAGCACAAAATCGGCCTCGGGCAGGCCCAACACCGCCGGTCCATCCGGGCCGAACATCGCCGTCAGCGCGGTATTCGGGAAAGCTGCGAGCGGGATTCCCCGCTCCGCCGCCGCCTTTTGCAGCCTCTGAACCGGGTCGGAGGGCCCCTCCCGGTTCCAGAAGCCGTTATACACAATCGCACCCTTCATTTTCTCTCATCCCCCCGGCTCAGGTAAAGCTGTGCTCCACCGTCGCCACCACGCACAGCCGCGGATCCACCGTCTGCACCCGCCGCTGAATCTCGTCGCACAGCGCCTTACTCTCATGCACCTCAAAGGGGACCACCAGATCGAAAATCACATTGGTGTGTGTCTCCCCGAATACCACCCGGAAATCGTGCATATCCATTCGAGGATCGATGTCTCCCAGAATGGTTTTTATCAGTACCTTCAAGGTCTCCACCCGTTCATCCTCTGTATCCACCGGATCCATATGGATACAGACGATGGCGTGGTATTCCTTCATCAATTCCTTTTCGATGCAATCGATGCGGTCATGGCTGCGCAACAGATCCTCCCGGCAGGGCACCTCCGCGTGCAGGGATATCACGCACCGCCCCGGCCCGTAATTGTGGATCATCAGATCATGGATGCCCACCACGCCGTCATGGGCCAGCACGGTTTCCCGGATGGAGCGCACCAGTTCTGGAGAAGGCGCCTGCCCCAACAGAGGGGAAATGGTATCCTTCATGATGGAAACCCCCGACCACATGACGAAAAGAGCCACCGCCGCTCCCACATAGCCGTCCACCGCCAGGCCGCTTCCCCAGCCGATGATGGAGGAAACCAGCACCACGCCGGTGCAGATTACATCGTTGCGGCTGTCCGCGCAGGCCGCTTTCAAGGTGTCCGAATGAATGAGCGTTCCCACCTTTTTGTAAAACAGCGCCATCCACAGTTTCACTCCAATGGCGGCGATGAGCACCACCACCTGAACAAGCCCGAAGGCCGGCAGAGTGGGATGCAATATTTTATCAAAGGAAGCTGTGGCCAGCTCAAAGCCGGCCACAATGATCAATGCCGCCACCACCAGGGTGGAAAGATACTCCATTCTCCCGTGTCCAAAAGGATGCTCCTCATCCGGCGGCGCGGCGGAGAGCTTGAAGCCCACCAGCGTCACGATGGAAGAGCCCGCGTCGGACAGGTTATTGAAAGCGTCCGCCATCACCGCCAGGCTTCCCGCCAGCAGACCGGCCGTGAGCTTGAGTATGAAAAGCAGCAGATTGGCCGTCAGCCCCGCCGCCCCGGCCAGCCGGCCGTAAGCGAGGCGGACGCCGCTGTCCGCCGTATCCTCCGGATTCCGGATGAACCGCCGGATGAGGAATCGCGTCATAGAGACCATCCTTTCGTCAGATCGCTGGGCCTCTTCCAGGGGAGGCTCACAGCTCCGCGTTCCGCCGCAGATATTCCGCCACACCATCCGCCGTGTTGGGACCGATCACCAGATCGGCCGCCGCCTTGACCTTTTCCTGCCCATTGCCCATCACTAGGGCCAGATCGGCCGCCGCCAGCATGGGCAGATCGTTGAAATTATCGCCGAACGCCACCGTTTTGTCCGCCTTTGCATAGTCTTTCAGGCGGCGCATCCCCAGGTCCTTTCCTCCCTCGCAGCTGAATACTTCCAGATACCAGTTGTTTTCGTGATAGTTATCCTGGTACAGCACATACTTGACCTGCGGCATCCTCTCCAGCGCGTCGCCGATGGGCCTCAGCTTGTCATAGGTGTCCTGGGTAGAAAAATAAATTGCCGGAGCGGACAGGTCGTAATCCGCCGCCTGCCGAAAAAAACTGCCGAAGCCGCGGCTGCGTTCCCGGATGAATTCCCATTCCAGCGGACAGGTGGGATTCGTATAGCTCACCGAGATATGGTTCCCTTCCACATGATACAGCAGCGGCTCCTTGCCATGCTCCCTGCACAGCCGGATCACCTCGCCCACGGTCTGCGCACTCATCAGTCGGGCGTCCTCAATGCGGCCCGCCGTCATATCGTATAACAGCGCGCCGTTCATCAGAATCAGCGGAAGGGGAAAATGAATATCCCGCAAATTGATGATGGAGATTCCCATAATGCTGCGGGCCGTGTCCACCGAAATCAAAAGCCCCCGCTGGATCAGCTCATTGAGAATCTCCGCAGTTTTCGGGGATACCCTCCCCTCCGGCGTCAGAAGCGTGCCGTCCAGATCACTGACATACAAGGTTTTCAATCCGATTCCTCCGTTGTCCCCGTATAGATTTTCCTGTGGATATAGTGAAAGTACACGTCTCCATAATGATGGAACTCCCGGCTGCGCACCATTTCCATCAGCCGGTCCCATTCCACCCAGGCGGCGTCGGCTACCTCCTCCTTCTGCAGCCGCAGCGCGTCCAGCGCCACCTCTCTGCGCAGCAGCCAGAGGCTGCAAAAGGAATTTCTCCGCCGCAGCCGGCCCAGGGACTGCAGCTCCCCCGCCGCCGTTTCGATTCCCAGCTCCTCCCGAAGCTCCCGGCGGGCGGCGGTTTCTCCGTCCTCCCCCGCCAACGCGGAACCGCCGGTAACCGCCCAAACGCCGGGCATCAGCTTCAAATCATCCGCCCGCCGCTGGATCAGCAGCCTGCCCGCTTCGTCCACAATCCAGATATGCACCACCAAATGATACTGCCCCGGCTTCAGCCGCTCGCCGCGCAGCATAGTCTTGCCCGTAGGGTTTCCCTTATCATCCAGCAGGCCCCATCGTTCCGCCATCCATCCGTTCATCCTTTCTCCACGTTTGGGCGTACTCCCATATGGAGTCTATGGTAATCTATTTTTCTCTAAATGTCCACCGTTCTCCGCACTTTTTTCCTATTCCACACCTCAAAAAATCCCCCGCCTGCCGGATATCCGACGAGCAGGGGATTCCCTCTACAGGTTATTGGGCGGATATGACCAGGCCGCCCGCCGCATCGGCGGATAGAGCCATCATCCGCAGGGGCGCATCGCAGTGCTCCACGATCAGGGTGGCGATCCTGTCCTCCACTTCCCGCCGTACCGCTCCCCGCAGATCCCGGGCGCCCCGCTTGCCGCCGTAAGCCTTCTCCGCCAGCGCGGCGGCGGCCTCCGGCGTCCAACTAAAGGCGATGCCTCTCTCGGACAACGGCTGTACCAGCTCCTCCAGCATAAGTCCGGCAATGCGGGCGTAATCCTCCTTGGTCAAAGGGCGGAAATAAACGATTTCATCCACCCGACTGATGAACTCAGGCCGCAGGAAATCCCGGAGAGCCTTGGCGGCCTTATCCTTGGATGCCTCCGCATCCGATTTTCCGAAGCCCATCAGATTTTCCCGGAACTGACTGCCGGCGTTGGAGGTCATGACGATGACGGTGTTTTCAAAATTCACCACGCGGCCGTGGGCGTCAGTCACCCGCCCCTCGTCCAGGATCTGCAGCAGGATATTCAGCACATCCGGGTGGGCCTTCTCGATCTCGTCGAACAGCAGCACGGAATAGGGCTTGCGCCGTACCTTTTCTGTCAACTGCCCCGCCTCGTCATAGCCGACATACCCCGGAGGGGAACCGATGATCCGGGATACCGCGTGCTTTTCCATAAACTCGGACATATCCAGCCGGATCAGGGTTTCCGGCGTATCGAACAGCTCCGCGGCCAAGACCTTTACCAGCTCCGTCTTGCCCACGCCGGTGGGCCCGACGAAAATGAAGGAAGCGGGGCGGCGGCGGGGGCTGATCTGCACCCGGCTGCGGCGGATAGCGGCGGAAACCAGCTCCACCGCCTCGTCCTGCCCAATGATCTTCTCCTTGATCCGGTCCTCCATCTTTGCCAGCTTGGACAGTTCGCTCTCCTGCACCTTGGAAGCGGGAATCCCTGTCCACAGCTCGATGACCTTGGCCAGATCCTCCTCCGTCACCGGCGCCTCGGTGGCCGCAGGGCGGAGCTGATCCGCTTCCTGCTCCACCTTCAGCAGCTCCGCCCGGGTATTGGCCAGCTTTTCGTAATCGATGCTCTCCTGGGACATTTCCCCCTCTTCATCCTGCTTGAGGGCCTGAACCCGGCGCTGCAGCTCCGCGTAGCGGTCGGCATCGCGGTTTTTCAGCGCGGCGGCGGCGCAGGCCTCGTCCAACAGGTCGATGGCCTTATCCGGCAGAAAACGGTCGGTGATATACCGCTCGGAGAGCACTACCGCCCGGCGGATCAGAGGATCCGACACCCGGACACCGTGGTAGGCTTCGTAATAGCCCTTCACGCCCGCCAGCATGGCCACCGTGTCGTCCACCGAGGGCTCCTCCACCGTCACCGGCTGGAACCGCCGTTCCAGCGCGGCGTCCTTTTCGATATGCTTGCGGTATTCATTGAAGGTGGTGGCGCCGATAACCTGTATTTCTCCCCTGGAAAGCGCCGGTTTGAGGATATTGGCGGCGGACATACTGCCCTCCGCATCCCCCGTTCCCACCAGATTGTGAACCTCATCGATGAACAGGATGATGTTTCCCTCCGCCTTCACCTCATCCACCAGCCCCTTGATGCGGCTTTCAAACTGGCCGCGGAACTGGGTCCCCGCCACCAGGGCGGTCAGATCCAGCAGATGGATTTCCTTGTCCAGCAGCCGAGGCGGCACATCCCCCGCGGCTATGCGCAGGGCCAGCCCCTCGGCGATGGCCGTTTTTCCCACCCCCGGCTCGCCGATGAGGCAGGGATTATTTTTGGTGCGTCGGGAGAGAATCTGCACCACCCGGTAAATCTCCCGTTCCCGGCCGATGATCCGGTCTATGCTTCCCTCTCTGGCCCGTTTGGTAAGGTCGGAACAATACAGATTGAGAAACTTTCGTTTTTTCTCCTTCTTTTTCTGCTCCGCCGCAGCTTTGTCCTTGTCCTTCTCCTGGGAGGGAGAATCAGTCTTCCCGCCCATCTCCCCAAACAAATTCTGCAAAAAGGGGAAGGTGGCGGCGCCTCCGGGCTCGAAGTTCTCGTCCTCGCCTTCTTCCCCACTCAGATTCATCAGCTCGCCCAGCTGCTGATCCATCTGCTCCATATCGTCATCGGAGATACCGAATTTGTCCAGCAGATCCCCCACCGGCTTGATCCCCAGCTCCTTGGCGCAAAGCAGGCACAAACCGTCGTTGATGGTTTTCTCCCCCTCCATCCGGGTGATGAAAACGACCGCCGGCCGCTTTTTGCAACGCGAACAGACCATGTGCAACCTCCTGTCGGTCAGGCCGATTTCGAATCCTTTTGCGAATCGGCCGCCGTAATTTCTCCGTCAGTACCGGCGGGCATAGCTTTTTTAATGCCGAAAAACAAGCGGATATATTGGACAAAGGAAAACAGCATAAGGACGATCACCAGCGCGATCAGCGTCACCCGCAGGGGGAAGGGCATGTTCGGCAGCAGCACGATCAAGGCCATAACGCCGTAAAAAACGAAGGTGGAAACCTTGCCGTACCACTTGGCTCCGTGGACCGCCGCCCCTTTTTTCAGCAGGAAGATCCCCCCCAACCCCTGGATCAGCTCCTTGAGAAAGCAGATCACCACCAGGGGAATCAGCTCCCGGAAACGCATCGCCAGGCAGATCACCACCACTACCTGGGTGATCTTATCCGCCAACGGGTCCAGCATTTTGCCCAGATCGGAAATCTGGTTGAAATGGCGGGCGATGAGAC
>CAKTTT010000131.1 GCA_934615635.1 uncultured Eubacteriales bacterium
GGCGACCAGCTCGTCAAGCAATTGGGGAAAAAGGAATAACGGAAAAAGGGGGCCTGCCGGTTGTTTGCCGGTGGGCCTCGTTTTTTGTAGGGTAAAACCACTGGCAGGGCCAGTGGTTGAGGAGAGCGTAGGGCGATGAAGTAGAGAGAAAAACTCCCTTTGCTTCCGAATGTGGTCTGGTAACTGCATTCGGAAACAAAGGGAGGACATTCAGATGAGTCTGAACGACGTAAATAGTCTATCACACACAAAATGGAATCGTAAATACCACATCGTATTTGCACCGAAGTACCGCAGGGAAGCGGTAGGAAAAATCTTGAGACAATTGCGGGAGTGGAAAGGGGTCAAAATTGTGAGGGCAGAGGTGTGTACCGACTATATTCATATGCTGGTGGAGATCCCGCCAAAGATGGCAGTAGTGAACTCGGCTCGTTTACGGGCGGCAAGTAGCAATCTCTTCGCAGGTGTCAGGCTGCAAAAGCGCCTACAGGCACTGCTAGTATCAGAGCCTTTCAGGCATTTTCTTAAAATCGCCGGCTACGCCGGGGGGGTACTATTTTGGCGGCGTGTTGTCCCACGCAGGACGGAGGGGACCGGCGATGACTCCGGTCGGTCTATAGCGTCCGCCCTCGGCTCCATACGGCGTTTTCCTCATAAAGGGTACGCGCCTTCTCCACGCCCTCTTGACCATGATGGACTTATGCTGTATGATGGGCTTGACGACGACAAGGGAGGGGCAGGTATGCGCAGCACGATTCGAAACGGCCATCTCACCATTGAGGCTGATACCCGGGGCGGGGAGCTTCAGTCGATTCTCTCCAGTGAAGGGCTTTCCTATTTGTGGAGCGGAGATAAGCGATATTGGGGATATCGCGCGCCTACTCTGTTTCCTATTATCGGCAGGCTGCGCGACGACCGGGCGGTCAGCGCCGGAGGGGAGATCTGTCTGCCCAAGCACGGGCTGGCGCGCCGGGCGGAGTTCGAGCTGGCGCGGCAGGGGGATGATTTTCTGTGTTACCGATACCGTTCTACGCCGCAGACCAAGGAGCAATATCCCTATGATTTCTGTTTGGAGATCGGGTATGAGCTGAAGGGCTGGACCCTGACCACCCGGTACAAGGTGACGAATACCGGGGAAGGGGTCATGCCCTTTGTCATTGGCGGGCATCCGGCCTTTGCAGTGCCGCTGACGGAGGGGGAAGCCTTTGAGGATTATCGGATCGCCTTCCCGCAGCCGGAAACGGCGGCCTGTTCCCTGGTGGATGAGTCCACCGGACTGATTCTGGGCAGCCGCCGCAATCAGTTTTTGAAGGGGAAAACGGGCTTCACGCTCAATCATGTGCTGTTTCGGGGTGACGCCCTGATCTTCGACACGCTGCAATCCCGCAGCGTCCGGCTGTATTCCACGGTGAGCGGACATGGGGTCAAGCTGGATTTTGAAGGTATGGATATTCTGGCCGTCTGGTCGCCTGTGGAGGATGCGCCCTTTGTGTGTCTGGAGCCCTGGACGGGCAGCGCCACCTTGGCGGAGGAGGACGACGTGTTCGAGCACAAACGCGGCGTTACCCGCCTGGGGCCGGGAGAGAGCAAGGAATTTGCGTTTACGATAACGGTGTATTAGGGGGAACCGGCTTTGCAGCCTGTACATGCAGTCATATTCGATTTGGACGGCACCTTGGTGGACACTCTGGCCGATTTGGGGACCTCCATGAATCGGACGCTGGAAAAGAACGGCTTTCCGGCCTGGCCGCTGGAGGCCTATCGGCAGATGGTGGGCAACGGTATGCGCCGTCTGACCGAGCGGGCGCTGGGGGAAGGGGCCGCGCCGGAAACCGTCGAGAGGATTCTCGGAGATTTTTTGGCCCTTTACGACCGGGACTGCACCCGGCTGTCGGTCCCCTATGAGGGGATGACGGACACGCTGGACCGGATGCGGGAGCAGGGGATCGCGCTGGCGGTGGTAACCAACAAAACGGAGGAGCAGGCGAACAAGATCATCCGGCATTTTTTCGGCCCGGATCGTTTCGCCGCCGTATACGGCAACCTGCCCGGCAGACGCACGAAGCCCGACCCCGCCGCGACGTGGGAGGCGCTGGAAAAGCTGCATACCCGGGCGGAAAACGCGTTGTTTGTCGGCGATTCCAATGTGGATGTCCAGACGGCGAAAAACGCGGGGATTTCCTGCGTGGGGGCGATTTGGGGCTTCCGCGGGGAGGAGGAGCTGCGCCGGGCGGGGGCCGATTGGCTGGTCCGCTGTCCGCGAGAGCTGCTGGCATTGATTAAATAACCGCTTTTTTCTAAAAAAATACAGGATCAGCAGGTAAGATTGGGAAGAAGGGCTTGATTATTTACGGTTTTTACCGTATAATGAGCGGGTATTCTAACACTTGGAGGGAACGGAATGAAAGGAAAGAAAATCGCGGCGCTGCTGATGGCCGCTGTGCTGCTGATGGCCGCCATGACCGGCTGCTCCGGCTCCGGCGACAAGGGGACGCTGAAGGTGGCCACCAACGCGGAATTTGATCCCTGGGAGTATCTGGAGAACGGCGAATTCGTCGGCGCGGATATGGACATCATCCGGGCGGTCGCGGACAAGATGGGCATGAAAGTGGAAATCCAGAACATGGAGTTTGAAGCGGTGCTGTCCGCGCTGGTTTCCAAGTCCTGCGATGTGGCGGTGGCCGGCCTGACGGTGAATAAGAAGCGGGCGGAGCAGGTGGACTTCAGCAGCGCGTATTATAAGGTATCGCAGATGCTGATCGTCCGCAATGACGATACGGTGTTCACCGGCACCACGAAGGAGGAGCTGGACGAGCAGCTTAAGGGGAAGAAGATCGGCGTCTGCACCGGTTATACCGGCCAGCAGTATGTGGAGGGAGATCCCGATTGGCCCTTTGAGCCGATTGAGAACGCGCAGGCGGTTATTTACGACAATATCAGCCTGGCGATCCAGGGCCTGAAGGATAAGGCCGTGGATGTGGTGATGATGGACGATGCGGTTGCCAAGCAGGCCGCCGCCGCTGATCAGAACAAGGACGCCGTCAGGATCATCGATGTGAAGCTGACGGATGAACGGTATGCCATCGGTGTGCAGAAGGGCAACACCGAGCTGATGGAGAAGGTCAACAAAGCTCTGGAGGAGCTGCGGTCCGAAGGCGAAATCGCCAAAATCCTGGCGAAGTACGACATGGAAGAACCGGCGGATCTGTAAGGGGACGGGGCGAAACGGCGCCGGCGAAAAGCCGGCGCTTTCCCGTTTGTTCTCCCGGTTAGAAACGGGAATCTGCCGACGTGCGGAGGAATAGCATGTTTGATAATTTGTTCGGTCGGTTCTATGAGCAGTTTATCGTGCAAAAGGGCTATGAGGTGATGCTGGAGGGTCTGGAGTCCACAGTGATCATCGCCCTTGGCGCGCTGCTGATCGGCGTGTTGATGGGAACGCTGGTGGCGATTGTGAAGGTCTGGCAGCGCCACAGTGTGGTCGGCTGGCTGCTCAATGCCGTGGCGGATCTCTACATAGCCATTATCCGGGGAACCCCCGTCATGGTACAGCTTCTGCTGGTGTATTTCGGTCTGCTTTCTCCGCTGGGAGTGTCGGCGCTGATCGTGGCCATATTGGTGTTCGGTTTGAACAGCGGCGCCTATGTGGCGGAGATCATCCGCAGCGGCATTCAGGCGGTGGACAAGGGACAGATGGAAGCGGGCCGCTCCCTAGGATTGAGCTACGGCGTTACGATGAAAAAAATCATTTTGCCTCAGGCGGTCAAGAACATCCTGCCGGCTTTGGGCAATGAGTTCATTGCGTTGATCAAGGAAACGTCGGTGGCCGGCTTTATCACGGTTTTCGATCTGACCCGCGCCGCCCGTTCCATCGTTTCCAAGACCTACGACCCTCTTGTGCCGTATCTGGTGCTGGCGCTCATGTATCTGGTGCTGGTGTTGATTGCCACCGTGCTGGTCCATCAGCTGGAAAGGGTGTTGCATAAAAGTGACTGACATCATGATTGACGTGCAGGACCTGCACAAATACTTTGGCAAGCTGGAAGTCCTCAAGGGGATTACCGCGCAGATTCACGCGGGGGAATGCGTGTGTGTCATCGGCCCTTCCGGCGGCGGTAAATCCACCTTTTTGCGCTGTATCAATCTGCTGGAGGTGCCGACCAAGGGGGATATCCTCATCGAAGGCGTCTCCGCCATGCAGAATATGAAGCAGATCGATCTTCTCCGTCAGAAGGTGGGGATGGTTTTTCAGCAGTTCAACCTGTTCCCCCATATGACCGTGATGAAAAACATCACCCTGGCTCCGGTCCGGCTGAAAAAAATGTCGCCGCTGGAGGCGGAGGAAAAGGCCATGGAACTGCTCAACGCCGTGGGGCTGGCCGACAAGGCGATGGAATATCCCGGCCGGCTGTCCGGCGGTCAGAAGCAGCGGGCGGCCATCGCCCGGGCGCTGGCGATGGATCCGGATGTGCTGCTTTTTGACGAGCCGACTTCCGCGCTGGATCCGGAGATGGTGGGAGAGGTGCTGGAGGTTATGAAGCGGCTGGCCCTCAATAACGCCACCATGGTGGTGGTGACCCATGAAATGGGCTTTGCCCGCGAGGTGGGGGATACCATCTTTTTTATCGACGGCGGCATCGTCACCGAACAGGGGACGCCCGATCAGATTTTCGGCCATCCGCAGCACGCCCGCACCAGGGAATTTCTGTCCAAGGTTTTGTGATCTGTAGTAAAAGGGACCGGGAAGAACATTCCCGGTCCCTTTTATCCTATGGACGGACAGGCGGGAACACCGCGAGACGCCTCGAAACCGCAGAATCCTATGGCGAATCCCTTCTCAGATCTTCTCAGGTTTCCGGCAGAGGGCTTCGGGCTGTCCGTCGCATGAATCCCCCGGATTACAAAAAGAAGCGGACATCCCTTTCGGAATATCCGCTTCTTTTGGTGATCCATCGGAGATTCGAACTCCGGACACCCTGATTAAAAGTCAGGTGCTCTGCCAGCTGAGCTAATGGATCTTGTCCTGCGTTATCACGCCTAGATATTATATCCAACCGCGCCGCTTTTGTCAAGCAAATATTGGGGTTACGATAATTTTTAAGATGCCGGCGGTATTTTCACTGCATAGGAGGCTCACGGCCTTGCCGCCGCATGAGAAATCCCTGCTAGTCTTTCCCTAATCCGCCCTCCATATTCCCCTTCATCCTCCGGTACGGCCGAAGGGTTTTCCTTGTGTTTCTCTTCTGCTTCTGCTATGATGATGCCAGGATAACACAGGGGGAAGAAAAGAGGGATTGCCTATGAGGACGCTGAAGATCAACCTGCTTTATGAATGTACCGCCCAATGCGCTCATTGTCGGTTTAGCTGTACCAACGATGGCCCCGCCCATTCCCCGGATGTCGAAACGCCTTACGCCGTGGCGAAGGAGCTCAAGGAGAATTTGGGATTGGATATGGCGGTTGTTCTGGGTGGCGAGCCGACACTATATAGGAAGGAAACCATCGGGCTTCTGGAAAGGCTGCATGGGTTGGGCCTCGCCACACGGATGGAGACCAATGCCGGATGGGCGGAAAGCCCGGAGGCTGCGGTTCGTCTATTGGCGCCGCTGAAGGAGCTGGAGACCAGCGTCATGCTGAGTTTGGACGGGTTCCATGATCCCTTCGTACCGGTGGAAAGGGTAGGAAACGCGATTCTTGCCTGCGAACGGCTGGGACTGACCTACAATCTGGAGCAGCCGTATTTGGATGTGGAGCATAGAGATCACCCGGTGGACAGGCGGACGGAAGAACTGTATCGGTCCCTATCGGCTCTTCTGGGCAGGGAAATTCGCCGCTTTGAAGGAGGAATTGTATTTGTGGGCAGGGCGGCGGATAGCTATGGAGATGCCTTTGCGGCGGGCAGGGGGATTCCGCGGGATGTCTGCACGGCGGTCCCCTGGTGGTTGGATGGAGAGATTTCCACCACCGATTTGTTGATTTTGGAGCCGGGCGGCTATCTTACCAAGGGCTGCGGCATCGCCATCGGCAATGTCCACGAGAAAAATGTGACCGATCTGGTAAAGGGCTATGACCCCTACCGGCATCCCATCTTTTCGGTCCTGTTGACCGAGGGCCCGCTGGGCCTAGCGAAGCTGGCGGAAAGGGTGGGTTACCGGATGAAGCGGGATTATGCGGATAAATGCCAGCTCTGTCAGGAAGCCCGGAGGGCTCTGCGGCCCTATTACGAGGCCTATCTGCAGCCTGAGCAGCATTATGGCAGCGGCCGGGAAGCGGCGATATAGAACCGGAGGGCCGGTGGCGATGGTTTCGGCAGGGGCGGAGAAAGCCGCCATAGGGACTGTAAAAGCGACGAGCCCTTCCGCTGATAGAAGGGGGAGGGCTGGTTCTAATCTTGGATACGCAGTTTCAGCATACGGCGGCCGTGAGGGAGCTTTTCAAGGCGGATTATCCCGCCCCATCCGGTCGTTGCAGCCCGGCGTTCATTCCGGCGGTCAGATTTTTCGCTGATGAAGGAGCCGTAATCATCACCGGCCGCCGTTTTTGATTCGCCTGATTGCGCGGGATTTTTTAAACGTGAAAAAAGTGCTTGACAATAAGTGGAAAAGGTGGTTTAATCATAGTAATCCTATAGGAAATAATATTTTGCTGAAGGAATGAGGATTATGGCGGACAATTGGAGATTCGAAACGCTGCAGATC
>CAKTTT010000132.1 GCA_934615635.1 uncultured Eubacteriales bacterium
CACAATTCTGGCTTCAAAGCTGGGAAAAAGGGCGGTATTCACCCCGACGATGGGCTGCCAGCCGTAATCGAAGCCCAGCTTCCGGGCGATCAGCCGGTCCGACGGACTTCCGTCATAATAGTTTTCGATCTCCCGGGCGGTGAGATGTCCCTCCTCCCGCCATTTTTCCAGGGTTTCCTGCCAATAGCCGAAGTGGATCACCGGCATATGGTCGAAGGGCTCATACTGAAGGACGGCGCGCACGTTTTCGCGAAGATTCATCGGGGAAGCCTCCTTACATGATGATACGCTCTATCATACCGTGGTCTGCCGCCAAAGAACAAGTGCTGGAGTTGCGCAAAAATAGTGAATTATTGCCTTGGAGGTATCGCCATGCTCCTGAAAAGTGAACTGGATATCCACAGCGTTGTGTATTCCCACACATACACCCCTTCCCTGCAGGCGAAAAAACTGCCCTTTTTTCTGGAATGCACCGGCCGATATGTATACGGCAAGGAGTATTACACCGAACGAGAGGGCGTGAATACCTATTTATTGCTCTTTACCATCCGCGGGCAGGGGGAAATCGCCACGCCGACGCAGCGTTTCAGCGTGCCGGCGGGCTGCGCGGCGCTGATGGACGGGAACACCTGGCATCGCTACGCCTGCCAGGGCGAGCTGTGGGAAATGGCCTGGATTCATTTTTGCGGCGGCGGCGTTCCCGCCTACCTCTCCTATTTGTTCGACGCCGGGGAGCGGGCCGTCCACATTGCGGATCCGGGGGAATGGATGGGTCATCTGGAAACGATCAATACGCTGGCGGAAAGCCGGGAGGACATCCGGGACATACACCTCTGCCAGACAATCGGGCGGCTGCTGGACATCCTGGTCACCGACAGCCGCCGGGAGGTCCACACCTCCTGTTCCCCCACCATTGACCGCGCGCTGGAACTGATGCGGCGGGAATACGGCGAAGCCCTCACCGTCGCCGGGCTGGCAAACCGGGTGCACCTGAGCCGGTTTTACTTTATCCGCAAGTTCCGGGAGCAGACCGGGCAGTCCCCTTACCAGTATCTGACCAATCTGCGGATCAACCAATCCAAAAAGCTGCTGTGCTGCACCGAGGACACGGTGGAATCCATCGCCCGCCAGGTAGGCTTCTCCGACGGCGCGGGATTTATCCACAGCTTCAAGCAGCTTGTCGGGATGACGCCCTTCCAGTATCGCAAAATATATGTGACATGGCTACGGGGAAATCAACAGGGATAATTGTTGAAAACGCCGAAAATAAACTATTTTGCATCTCCGCGCGTCAAATTCCTTGTTTCCTGACACTACTCTACTGAAAACATAAGGAAGGTGGAACGACGATGAAACAGATGACCACCCTCATCCTGATCTGCTTGATAAGCGGCCTGCTGTTGCTGCTGATTTTCGGCGTCGTATTTCGCCTGATACGGGCCGTCCGCGGCACCAAGGCGATGGCCCGCGTGGAGGATATGCGCATGGAACCCACACCGGACCATGGCGAACTTTATATCGTCCGCTTCCAGTTGCAGGACGCCAGCCGGGAACTGCGCTGCCCGGAATCCCTGTATAGGAAGCTGCGGCCGGGAGATACGGGTATCCTGACCTGCCGCGGCTGTCATCCCACCAGTTTTCGGCCAAAAGGGGCGGCCCCGCAGCCGCCCCTGTCCGCGACGGAACCCGATAGGGGATGACATTGCCGATGGCGCCCGCGAATCCTTCCCGCCCGCGGCCTGACCGGAAAAGCGACGCCGGATAAACCGATAGACATCGCATTTGACAAGAGCAAACGCGCCTGCCGCCGGTCAAGAGAGCGGCCTGCGGCGTTTTCGGTTTTGGCGGGCTGCAGCCCGCTCACAGCCTGCAGCCTTGCCGGCCGCTTTTTTACGTCGACGGCAGGGCCTTCGGCGATTTTCGGCAGTGAAAAGGAGGAGCTGGCAAAGCGAACGAGGCCGCCGGGCCGGCGCCCCTTTTTCATGTCGAAAAAATGTGTTGTCCCTTGTCAACCGATGCGAAGCTATTGCGCGAGCTTATGCGGGGAATCTTCCTGCCTAACCCCCAAAAAGAGAGGAGTCGATGCCGAAGGACTCCTCTCTTTTATATTGTGCGGGATCAAAGCGCCCGATCTTGCTATTTCCGGCCCAGTTCGGCTGACGTTTTCCTTAAGCCGTCGATTAAAATACAGCGACGATTGTATCCAGTTCTTGTCCGTCACCCCTCTGCCCTGCGTCATCCTCCTTCTCCGCGCGTCCTCGCCGCACACCGCCGCAAGACAATGGATATCCGTAAACAGCCCTGCCCGGCTATCCCTCCATCTACTGGGGGGCTGCAGCCGCATAGCGCCCCAGCTTACCGCCCTCTCTCCGCCTCTTGCGGTAGGCCGCCGTATGTGTTATGCTCACAAGGAGTAAATCCCCGCTTTATAGGAGGAAATATGCGAATTTTCGAAGTTACGGACAGAAACCCCTTGCTGATGGATCGGTTGCTGGAGGTGTGGGAACGCTCTGTAAAGGCGACCCATCTGTTTTTATCAGACAGCGACATAACGGAGATCAAAAAATACGTCCCGCAGGCGTTGGCGGGCATCGCCCACTTGGTTGTCGCGGAAAGGGAGGAGGCTCTTCCCGTCGGCTTTATGGGCGTGGAGAAACACCAGCTCGCCATGCTGTTCCTCTCCCCTGAGGAAAGGGGGAAGGGCTTGGGGAAACGGCTGCTTCGCTACGGAATGGAGACGTATTCCATCCGTGAGCTGACGGTCAATGAGCAAAACCCTCTTGCCAAAGGCTTTTATGAACACATGGGCTTTCAAGTCCACAAAAGAACGGATCACGACGAACAAGGCCGTCCTTATCCGCTTCTATACATGAGATTCCAGGGATAACGCGCCCCCTCGGCATGGACGGGCCCGCCCCCCAACCGGCGAAGGGAAAACAAGCGCCGGCAGCCCCCAAGATAAAGGCGGCGGAAAATCAGCGGCAAGGCCCCGCGCCGCCTTCTCGTCGGCATATCTTTATTCCGCCGCTCCCAGGCAGGTGTCCCCTTCCCGGCCCACGATCCTCACAGACAGGATATCCCCCGGTTCAAAGGCTTCCACCGGGACCCGCACCGGCGTGTAATCGGCGGCGTAGCCCTCGGCGCAACCCTTTTCTCCTCTAGTTTCCAACAACACCTCCAGCGTCCGGCCGATTTGTCCGTCCAGAAAGGCTTCCCGGCTGTGGGCGCAGGCCGCGATCATCCGGCGGCTGCGGGCCGCTTTCTCCTCCTCCGGAACCTGTCCCGGCGCGGCGGCGGCCGGCGTCCCCGGCCGCTGGGAATAGGCGAACACGTGCACCTTGGCAAAACCGATCTCCTCCACGAACGCCAGAGAACGGCGGAACTCCTCCTCATCCTCCCCCGGGAATCCCACCATCACATCGGTGGTCAGCGCGCAACCGGGAAAGGCCCGGCGCAGAGCGGCGCATACCGCCGCGTAACCGGCGGTATCGTATCGCCGGTTCATCCTCCGCAGGGTGGCGTCGCAGCCGCTCTGCAGGGAAAGGTGAAACTGGGGACAGAGCGCCGGCCGGGCCGCCAGCCGGGCAATGGTGGCTTCATCCAGGGCGTCGGGCTCCAGGGAGCCCAGGCGTATCCGCCGGACCCCTTCCACGGCACAGGCGGTATCCACCGCGTCCGCGATGGTTTGCCCCCATTCCTGGCCATAAGCGGTGAGATTGATTCCCACCAGCACCATTTCCCCGTAGCCCTTCTCCGCCAGCGCGCGGATCTCCCTCTCCAGCTCCTCCGGCGGCTTGGAGCGCACCCGTCCCCGGGCATACGGGATGATGCAGTAGGAGCAGAAACGGTTGCAGCCGTCCTCGATCTTCACAAAGGCCCTGGTCCTGCCTTGAAATTCACCGATGGAGAGGGATTCAAATTTGCCGCCGTGGGGCGGGATCTCCACAATGCGCTGTCCCAATGTCAAAAAGCGGCGCACCTGGGCCGGGAGGGAGGATCGCGCGGCGTTGCCCAGCACAATATCCGCCTCCGTCAAGGCCGCGGCCTGTTCAGGAAAGGCCTGAGGCATACAGCCGGTAAGCACCAGCACCGCCTGGGGATTCTCCCGCCGGCAGCGGCGCAGCAGCTTGCGCAGCTTGTGATCGCTCTCCCCCGTCACGGTGCAGGAGTTGACGACGATCACCGCGTCCCCCGACATTTGCTTTCCCGGCGTATACTCCGCCGTTTCGTATCCCTCTTCCTCCATCAGGCGGCGCATCGCCTGGGTTTCATATTGATTGACCTTGCAGCCCAGCGTATAAAAAAACACCTTCATGGGAACGGAATCCTTCCTGTTGTATTCAAACGGTCATTTTATCATTATAATCGAAATAATCCGGCTTTTCAATCTACAGTTTGTTTTCTTTTCCGGTTGTTTTTGACAAGCCTTGCGGATATAATATTAAGCGTGTTTAAATTGCACCGGGCAGGATGGGAAAGGTGGCTGTGATATGGTAAAGACAAAGGTGCGGTTCGATACCGTCGTGCAGGCCAAGGAATTCGTCGGCATCTGCAATGAGATGGATTTCAAGGTGGAGCTGGTTTCCGATCCGTACATTATCGATGCCAAATCCATTATGGGCCTGTTCAGCCTGGATCTTTCCAAGCCGGTGGAGCTGATGGCCCACTGCAAGGACGACGGCGCGGACTTCCTCCAAAAAATCGGCAAGTTCGTGGTGGAGGAATAAGGGGAAAAACAACAGCCCGGGAGGATAAGTCCTCCCGGGCTGTTCTGCGTCTATGTCAGCCTCGCCGCCGCCGCTCTGGCCTGCTCCAGAAAGGGCTCGATGGGATTGCCCGCATCGCTGCCGCAATAATGGATGCACGCCGCCAGCCGGCCATTGAGGATCGTCAGCGGCGGTGCTAGCTGGCGTTCCACCATCCAGCCTCCCTCCGGTATCGCGTCCGCCGCCCCCCGGGAATCCCCGGACACGGTGATGAGCGCCACCTGCTTGCCCCGCGGGATGGGCGGCCGCACTCCCCGGAGAAAGCGGGCGGACCAATACCGCTGACTGCGATCGATCAGCGCCTTCATCGGCGCGGGAAAGGACAAATTGTAAATAGGCAGCGCCAATACCAGCACGTCCGCCGCCTCCAGCAGCGCATAGTATTCGTCCAGGTCCCGCTTGGAGCAGCCGTCCCGTTCCCCGCAATAGCCGCAGCCGTCGCAGGCCCTGGGGTTGAGCCGAAAGCAATCGATCCGATCCACCTGCGCGCCGGGCCGCACCCCCTCCAGGAAAGCGCCGATCAGCCTGGCGGTGGGCCCGTCCTTATGAGGGGAACCGTTGATAAGCAGCACCCTTTTAGCCGAGGAGGGTGCGTTCCTCGCAGTATTCGCAGACAAGCAGATCACCGTTCTTTCGAAAGCTGCGGGGCAGATAGCCCTCCGCGTTGGTGATGCAGGCGGGATTGGAGCAGCGGATATCCTCCCCCGGCGGGACAGGATCCAAATGCTTGATGTCGCCGTTGAGCATCTTGATCATCAGGGCCATGCGGGCGTAAAGCCCGTATTCCGTCTGTTCAAAGTATTTAGCGCGGGGGTCGTCGTCCACCTCCTGGGCGATCTCGTCCACCCGGGGCAGGGGATGCAGCACGGTCAAATCCCTTTTCGCCAGCTTCATTTTCGCCCCGTCCAGCACATAAATCCCCTTCTGTTGTTCGTACGCCTCCCGGGAGGAAAATCGCTCCTGCTGAATCCTGGTCATATACAGCACGTCCAGCAGCGGCATGGCCTCGGCCAGATTGTCCATTTCCTCAAAGGCGCAGCCCGCGCCAGCCAGATAATCCTTTATATAAGAAGGAATCCCCAGGTCCGGGGTGGAAATCAGCACAAAACGGTTATCGGGGAAACGGGCCATGGTTTTAATCAGGGAATGGACGGTGCGACCGTTTTTCAAGTCGCCGCACAGGCCAATGCACAGGCCGGAGAAGGTGCCCTTTTCATGGCGCAGGGTAACCAGATCGGTCAGCGTCTGGGTGGGATGCAGATGTCCCCCATCCCCCGCGTTGATAACGGGAACCCGGGAGTAGAGGGAGGCCGCCCGGGCGGAGCCAGCCCTGGGATGACGGATGGCGATGATATCCGAGTAGCCGCTCACCACCCGAATCGTGTCCTTGAGGGATTCCCCCTTGGAAACGGAGGAATTGCCGGGATTGTCAAAACCGATGATCCTCCCTCCCAGCCGCAGCATGGCCGTCTGAAAGGACATCTGCGTGCGGGTGGAGGGCTCGTAAAACAGCGTCGCCAGAATCTTGCCCCGACAAACGCCGTAATATTCATCCGTGCGTTCACGGATATCGCAGGCCAGTCGGGTGATTTCCTCCCAGGCGGCGACCGGCAGGTCCGCCAGGTCGATCAAATGACGTGGTGACATAGTATACTTCCTTTCGCCGGTCTCGGACGTGGCATGAAGCGTCGGCCGGGAGCGTTTTTTTCATTCTACCAGCTTACGACATAATCCGCAAGAAAACTTTTTGTAAATCCCCCGTATAGGCCTTGCATTTTCGGGCCGCATCATGTATAATCATCCCTGTTCATGCCGGTGTGATGGAATTGGCAGACGTAGTGGACTCAAAATCCACCGGTGGCGACACCGTGCCGGTTCGAGTCCG
>CAKTTT010000133.1 GCA_934615635.1 uncultured Eubacteriales bacterium
ACCATGATCAAAGTGCAGCACCACCGGCACCTTCGCCCGCTTCGCCATCGGCACCAGGATCAGCGCCAGCTCCTCCAGCGTCGAATACGGCAGCAGCACCTCCGCCGTCCCGATGATCACCGGCGAATTCAGCTCCTCCGCCGCCGCCAGCACTCCCTTCGCCATCTCCAGGTTCACCGTGTTGAACAGCCCCACCGCATATTTCTTCTTCTGTGCGTCCTTCAGCACTTCCTTTAATGTTACCAGCATTTCCCTTGCTCCTTCTCTTTCTTAACCCTATCCCCCTTAGTCCTCGATCTCCGGAATACGGCGGATACGGGGATCGGTGAAGATATCGGTTTCATCCAAACTTTTGGTGCTGAATTCCGACACCACCGCACCATCTTCCCCGGCCTGGAACCAATGCCAGGTATCGGGCATCATGGTATATTGATCTCCCTCCCGCAGCACGATCTCGTGCCACACCGTGTAATACGCTTCGCTGCCTGCGGGCGGTTTCGCCAGAGGCGAGTCGGCAGGCTCTCCTTCCACATACAGATAAACCGTGCCATACCGGCAGCGGAAGGTTTCCTCCTTCCCGGGGTAGCCTGGCAGCGGCGCATGGCGATGCTCCGGGCAGGTCTGATGGGGAAAGAGCACCATTTCCTTGGCGCAGCAGCGTTCCGTGTTCACATAGGTAACGATCTCCAGCCCCGTATTCCACAGATCTCCCAGACCCAGGTCCGCCACCTCCAGATTCTCCTTTTCCCGGGGCGTCAAAACAATGTGCGCCTTCTCATACATCTCCAGCGCCTTTTGCCGTGCCTGCTCATAAAGCTCTCTTTTCACCGCAATTTCCTCCCTCAAAATATTTATCCGGCCGTGTTCCGGGCCATAAACTCCTTGATTTCTGCAATGGAGCGGATGCCGGTGGAAGCTCCCACCGCCATGATGCAGTGGGTTCCCACCGCGTTGGCGAACGCGCCGCTTTCGCGAAAATCCCATCCCTGGGCCAGCCCCGCCAGGAAGCCGGCGCAGAAGGAATCTCCCGCTCCCGTGGTGTCCACCGGTTTGATCGAACGGTATGTAGGCAGCCGGAACCGCTCCTGCCCGGCCGGGCAGAACAACGCGCCTTCCTTCCCCAGCTTGACGATGACGTTGGCGACCCCCATCTCAAAAAAGCGGTCGGCAATCCGGTCGGGATCCGCCTCGCCCGTCAGCTTCTGCGCCTCCTCCAGGCTGGGCATGAAAAGATCCAGATGGGGCAGCACCGCTTCCACCTTGGGCAGCCAGACGTCCGCAAAATCCCAGGCTGTATCCATCACCGTGAATTTTCCCTTAGCGCGGGCCTCTTCCATAAACCGGGCGCAGGGCTCGCCGTCGAAGCTGGCCAGCAGCATGGCTCCCGCCACAAAGACGATATCGCACTCCTCCACCAGACGAAGGTCGATATCTTCCAACGTATAGGCCGCGGCGGAGCCGGGATTATAAAGGAAGCTCCGCTCCCCGGAGGAATTGACGCACACAATGGACACGGTGGTGCTCACCCCGCCGTCCTCCACGATTCCCCGAATATCCACGCCAGCCTCCCCAGCCGTCTCCCGCACAAAGCGGCCGAAGCTGTCCCGTCCCACCTTGCAGGAGAGCGTCACGGGAACTCCCAGCTTGGCCAGGTCGATGGCGGCGTTGGCGGCACAGCCTCCCACGTGAGTGGACACGCCCTCCACCGCCCGGAGCGTCCCCGGTGTCGGAACGCTGTCCGCCGGCGTGACGATCACGTCCGCCGTGACGCTTCCCGCGCAAAGAATCCGCTTCAAAGCCTTCATCCTCTCTAAACGGTCGTTCATTTAGTAAATTGACTTTACCATTAAAAATATTATATAATACATATATTCAAAAAGTCAAGTCCTCCATACCAATAAATCAGGAAGGAATCGACCAAAATGGGAGAACGGCGTGGCATGAACAACACTCACCTGAAAAATCGGAACCGGGGGCTGGTGCTCCAATTGATCGCCTGCGAAGGTCCTCTCCCCAGGGTGGAGATCGCCCGCCGGGTGGGACTGACCAAGATGGCGGTCAGCAACATCGTAAGCGAACTCATAGCGGAGGGATATGTGGAGGAATGTGGCACCGCTGAAGCATCCGCCGCCGTGGGACGCAGCCCCACGCTGCTGCGCATCGCTTCCGGCGCGCCCGGCGCCATCGGCGTCTACCTATCCCGGGACAGTCTGTCGGTGATCTTGGCGGACATGACCTGCCGGATACTGCTGAAGCATACCGTATCCCTGGCCGGGGAAACGCGGGAAAGCCTGACGCAAAAGCTTCTGGCTGCCGTAGCCCAGGTGCGGCAGGCTTCCCCCATTCCTCTTCTCGGGATCGGTATTTCCACCATCGGCCCACTGGATGCGGCAAACCGCCTCATGCTCAAGCCGCTGCGTTTTTTCGGCATCTCCCATTATCCCATCGCCGCCATTCTGGAGGAAAGCAGCGGGCTGCCCGCTTATCTGGAAAACGACATGAACGCGGCCGCGCTGGCGGAACGCCTATACGGCGTAGGCCGGCGGCTAGACCATTTTTTATATATCGGCTTGTCCGACGGCGTGGGCGCGGGCATCATCTCCGGCGGTCACCTGTACCGAGACCACAACGGCTTTGTCGGAGAAATCGGCCACAGCAGCATATGCTTCGACGGTCCCCTGTGCGGCTGCGGCAACCGCGGTTGTCTGGAGCTGTATGTCAGCATACCGGTCATCTGCGAAAGACTGCACGCCTCCGGCGCCCAGTCGCCCGCGCCGGAGGATTTTGAGGAATTGGCGGCCCAGCCGGCCTTTGCCGCCATCTTTCGGGATGCGGCGGAGAAACTTTCGGTGGCCATGGTCAATATGGCCAACCTGCTGGATCCCCAGGGGATCGTCATCGGGCATGAGGGTGCGTTTCTGCCGGCCTTTTGCCTGCGGCAGATGGAATCGGCGGTGAACCAGCGGATTCTGGCCGCCGGTTTTCAGCATCTCTCGGTAAAACGCTCCTCCTTCGGCGGGGACGCCCCCCTGCTGGGCAGCGCCTGCTGTGTTTTTCAGGAGCTGTTCCGCGGCGGCCTCTTCTGCATAAAATAGACAAAAAAGGCTTATTTCCCTCTTTCCCTTGGTCGTCTTACCCTGATATTTGTGTATTGTCCTCATGAAAGCTTGACCATTTTCGTGAAAAATGATATACTGTTAAGAAATTTGATTTCCAGAATTCTCCGAAAACGGTTGTCGTCAGGTTTAAGGGAAAAGGAATAAACGAGTTGAAGGATGTAGCAACGATGGGTGAATTTGATCTCCGCGCTTTGCAGCTTTGCGAACTGGATCTGCTCAAAGAGGTGGACCGGATCTGCAAAAAGCACGATATCCCGTATTTCCTTGCTTTTGGAACCGCTCTTGGAGCGGTGAGGCATAAAGGCTTCATCCCCTGGGACGACGACGTGGACGTCCTCATGAAATATCCCGATTACCTCCGGTTCCAGGAGGTCTGCAAAACCGAACTGCCGCCTCATCTATTTTATCAGGATTGGCAGACCGATCCGGCGTATTATCTTCCCTGGGCGAAAATCCGGAACAGCCGCACCACCTCTCTGGTGCCGGAAATGGCGGATTATCCTATCAATTGGGGCGTGTGTGTCGATATTTTTCCCCTGTTCCCCATGAAAGAGGAAACGTTGAGCCAATGGTCCCTCTTTAAGATTAAAAACATCGTTTTTTTCGGCGCCAAAAGGATCAACGACTATGGCTATGGAAAATACTATTATGAGAACGCTCTGCTCAAGCATATCCCTCGGTGGCTGTGCAAGGGCGTGCGCAACCTGTTTTACAACAGCTTCTGTAAAGTGAAGGAGTCCCCTTTCCTCCTGTTCTTCACCGGAACCAATATGGCCAAGGTTTATCCCGCCCAATGGTTTTCTTCCACCGTGGATCTGCCCTTTGAGGATGCTTCCCTTCCCCTGCCGGCGAATTACGACGAGTATCTGACCAGGACGTATGGGGATTATATGAAAATTCCGGACGAGCAGGATCGAGTCACCCACGGCGACCTGATCGTCGACCTGGAAAAGGGCTATGAGCATTATCAAAAAAAGGGGCAGGGTTCCTGCTGATTTGTTGCCCGGGGAGGGTCTCATGAGATTAAGCGTTGTGGTTCCGGTCTATAATGCAGAAGGGACGCTGTCCCGCTGCATCGACAGCCTCCTGCAACAGGAGGTGGAGGGATATGAGGTTCTTCTGGTGGACGACGGCAGCACAGACGGCTCCTTCGCCCTAATGGAGGCCTATCAAAAACGGCGGCCGGACGTCATCCGGATTTTCCAAAAGCCCAACGGCGGTTTGAGTGATGCGCGCAATTTCGGCATGGACCAGGCCCGGGGTGAATTTTTGTCCTTTGTGGACAGCGACGATTTCGTCGTGGAGGGATGCTACCCCGCTTTGTTGAACACGGCGGAAGAAACGGGCTGCGATGTCCTATTCTTCGACGCCTGCCGGGATTTTCTGTCCCATCAGCAGCCCATGGCGGCTCTGCCGAATGTGGGGGAATCCTCCTTTGTCACAACGAAAACGTATCTACTTTCCATGCCGTGTGCTTGGAACAAGCTGATCAAAACCCGGCTTTTTCGGGAAAACCGCCTTCGTTTTCCGGTGGGGATCTGGTATGAGGATCTGGCTCTTATCCCCCAGCTCGCCTTATATGCGGAAAAAATTTATTATCAGAAGCAGTGCTTCTACCATTATGTCCAATCGGAAAATTCCATCATGCGCCACGAGGGCTTCCGGGAAAAATGGTGGGATATCTATGCGGCCGTGACCTATTTGCAGAAGGGAATCGGCGGCGTTTACCCTCAGGAGATGGAATATCTCTTCTGGTACCATTTTCTTTATGAAACCTCTCTGCGCTATTATCCCTTTGGAAAAACCGAAAAGCTGAAGGAAATCGCCGCCATCACCCGCCGGGAATATCCTGGATGGTGGAAAAATCCTTATGTGAAACAGCTTGCCAGCCGGAATCAGCGGTTGGTCTCCTGGCTTTTTTACCACAGGCTCACCGGCTGTCTCCGAATGGGACAAAAAATCAAGCGGCTTCTAAGGAGAACAAAATAATGCGGTCTACCTCTCTCCAAAAAGTTTTCGATAACAAGTTGGATTTGTATTTTCTGCTCTTTTTTGTTCTGCAGCCCTTTATCGACATTTATAAGGCCTTTTGGGGCGATACCCTCCAATTGGGCCCTTTTGCCGTGGAGGAGCTGCTGAACCTCCTGCTCGTACTCTTTCTTCTGATTCCGACCGTCCTGCGGATCGCGCGGGAAAAACAAGGGAGGAGCACCGTCAAATACATCGTCTATTTTGCGCTGATCGGCCTTTATCTCATTCTTCACAGCATCAATATCCATCAGTTTGATCAGCGCCTTTTCCCCGGCTCCTCCGTCAATTTTATCACGGAAACCTATTATATCTTCCGGGTTTACATCATCCCCCTGCTGCTGCTGTGCATCATCTGGCAGAACGGCATAGAGGATAAAACCTTCTATCTGGCCGCCAAAATAGTGGTGCTGACCCTCTCCGGTATTATCGTGGCGACGAACCTCCTGGGGATCTCCCTGGTGGCTTACAGCGTGGATAACCAATGGATCAAGGGCGGCTTTTTCTCCTGGTTTACCCTCGATCCCACCCAATCCCAGTCTCAGCTTCAGCTCTACACCTCGAAGGGATGGTTCTATTCCGCCAACCAGATCAGCGCCCTGCTTTTTTCCCTTTCTCCCATCATCGTTCTGGAAACCATTCGGAAAACGACCCTTCCCCATGTTCTGCTGCTTTGCCTGCAGGTGATTTCCATGGTGATGCTGGGAACCAGAACGGCTTCCATCGGCTGCATCCTGGTGATCGGGGCCATGCTGGTCATCGCGGTTTTCCTGCACCTGGTGAAGCTGGAAAAGGTCCGCCTTCTGCGGGTGGTGCCGGTTTTGCTGCTGGCGGCGGTGCTGGGTGGCACGCTGAATTATTTTACCCCCGTGCAGCAGGGCAAGCGGGCGGAAAGCCAAAAGGCTCCGGAGGATCGTCCCAACGCCGATATCAGCGTGGACGAGATCGAGAACAACGGCGGAGCGCCGGGGATTTATTCCTTTGCCGACTACCTGGACAAATATGCGTATAACTATTATATCAACCCTTGGTTTCTGGATATCTATCCCGTATCCGCCGATCAGGAATTCTGGAAGGCGGTGGTAAGCCGGGACCGGAATCTGAACGTGAACAATCGCGTTTTCAAGCAGGAGATGCTGGAGCGCATTACCCAGCGCAACAACCGCTGGCAGGATCGGCTGGTGGGCATCGGCTACACCACCAACGTTCCTTATACGGAAAGGGATTACGTTTATCAGTATTATATCTTCGGCGTACTGGGCTCCCTGCTGCTGATGGGCCCCTTTATCGCCGCGCTGCTCTATGCCGCTTATAAAATCCTACGGAATCTCAAAAAAAAGCTGACATTGGAAAACTGCGCCGTGGGGATGGCTCTCTCCTGTATGTTGACGATGGCCTATCTGTCCGGCCATGTGTTCGGCATCGTGATCAATATGCTGTTTATGAG
>CAKTTT010000134.1 GCA_934615635.1 uncultured Eubacteriales bacterium
GTCTTTGCGTTTTCCCTCCGGGTAAACGCTCCGCTTATTCCTTTCGCCGTACAGCCCGAAGCCCTGCCGTCAGATAATCCGTCCGGCTGTGTCTTTGCGTTTTCCCTCCGGGTAAACGCTCCGCTTATTCCTTTCGCCGTACAGCCCGAAGCCCTGCCGTCAGATAAGCTGCCGTTCGCGATCTCCTGACGGCTGACCAGAGCGGTCCCGTCTCCTTCCGGCGGGTGCAACCATACAACTATCAAACCACATCAGAAAGGAGGAGGCGATATGTCTCGGCTGTATCCCGAAAAAGTGGATCCCCGTACTCTGAGCCCCCTGACGCTGGCTTTCATAGGGGACGGGGTGTTTGAGCTGCTGGTGCGGGAGCGGCTTGTCTGCGAGGGTAACCGTCCCGCCGGCGCGCTGCACAAGCGCAGCGTGGCCATGGTGCGGGCGGAAGCCCAGGCGGAGGCCATGGACCGGCTGCTCCCCCTGCTGACGGAAACGGAGGCGGCGGTATATCGGCGGGGCCGCAACGCCCACACTTCCCGCAACAGCGAGGAATATCACAAGGCCACCGGCCTGGAGGCGCTGTTCGGTTATCTCTATCTGCAGGGAGATATCGGACGGCTGCAGGGGTTATTTCAGCAGATAACGGGGGATAATAAAACGGAATCCGAAACGGAAATCCACAGGGAATAGGAGGCGGCGCCTTGAAAGCGTTGTCTGAACGCAACTGGAAGCGAGGCCTGCTGGATGCAGGCGGCTATCTTCTGGGCAGCGTGCTGTACGCGCTGTCGGTGAATATCTTCACCGCGCCCAACCATATCGCCCCCGGCGGCGTCACCGGCGTGTCCACCCTGCTCAACTATCTGTTCCAGCTCCCCATCGGCACCATGATCCTGGTCATCAATCTGCCGCTGCTGCTGGCCTCCTGGTTTCGGCTGGGCAAGGCCTTCACCCTGCGCACGGCCGTGGTGACGCTGCTCTCCTCCCTGGTGATCGACGGCGCCGCCCCCTTTCTCCCCGCCTTCCGGGGGGACACCATCCTGGTGGCGGTGTTCGGCGGGGTGCTGGCCGGAACCGGTTTGGGCCTGATCTTCATGCGGGGCGCTACCACCGGTGGCAGCGAGATCGTCGCCCGGCTGCTGGAGCGCAAATTCCACCACATCCCCATCGGCCGGCTGATCTTGCTGGTGGACGCCTTGGTGGTGGCAGCCTCGGCGGTGGTATACGGCAATATCGAGAGCGCCCTTTACGCCATGGTGATGATCTTTGTCTCCTCCAGCATGATGGATGCGCTGGTTTACGGCGCGGACAAGGGGAAGATGCTGCTCATCATGACCCGCAAGGAGCGGGAGATCGCCGATGCGGTGCTGGAAAAGATGAAGCGGGGGGTCACCATGCTCAACGCCACCGGCGCCTACACCGGCGGGGAAAAACGGGTACTGCTCTGCGCGGTGCGGCGGTCGGAAATGTATCAGCTTCGCACCCTGGTGCAGGATCTGGATCCCTCCGCCTTTATGATCGTGGTATCCACCGACGAGGTGCTGGGAGAGGGCTTCAAAACCCCTGGTAAATAGACCGATAAGAGGGTCCAATGGGAGGAGCCAACATGGACGACGTGCGCGAGCAGAATAAACGCAGTTGGGATGCCATGGCAGACAGTTGGTTCGGCACCACGGCGCTGCCGGCTTACGGCTGCTACATCCCCACGGAGGAGCGGCTGAATCTGTTCCCCGACCTGCGGGGAAAGCGGGTGCTGGATGTGGGCTGCGGCAGCGGCCACAGCCTCAAATGGTGCGGGGACCGCGGTGCGGCGGAGCTGTGGGGGCTGGATATGTCCACAAGACAAATTCAAAACGCCCGCCGTTTCCTGGAAGAAAGCGGCTATGCGCCCCGGCTGTTCAACGGCCCCATGGAAGAGGACTGCGGGCTGCCGGAGGCTTATTTCGATGTGGTGTATTCCATCTACGCCATCGGCTGGACGGTGGATCTGGCGGCCACCCTCCGCCGGGTCGCCGCCTATCTGAAAAAAGGCGGCGTGTTCATCTTCTCCTGGGATCACCCCTTCATGCACTGTGTGGAAGCACGGGAAAACCAGCTCCTGTTTGAAGGCTGTTATCTGGAGGAAGAGCTGTTTTCCTACCGGCAGCGGGGCTTCCCGGTCACCCTGCGCAACCGCAAGCTCTCCACCTACATAAACGCTCTGGCCGATGCCGGCCTGACGGTGGAACGGGTGGTGGAGGAAACGGACGAGATCACGCTGGCGCCGCCCGTGGAATTCTCCTCCGACTATTACTCTCCCTGGAAGGCGAAACGCTTCCCCTGCTCCATAGTCATCAAAGCGGAGAAGCGATGACTCCCCGCCGGTAGCATAGGGATATACCGGTATAGCCGCCCCTTGGGCGGGACTATTTCTCTTCCGCCGCTTCGGCAGCGGAAGGGGCCGCGAAGGCATGAGGGGGCTGGAAATGCGGCTCTTATCCCGGCGCGCCAGAATTTTTCTCTTGCAGCTCCCTCTCTGTCGACGGGGCTATCCTCCCGATTACCAACTTCCCTGACACTCAGTCTCTTTTTTACGGCTCCGCTCGCTGTCCCGCGCTAAAGTCGGCTAAGGATCCCAGCGGTTTTTCTCCATAACCCGGAGATAGCCTCAGAAGGCCGATTGCCGGCGGGTGGCGGCTCATCCTCCCGCCCGTAAACCTGTCAACACGCTTCTATCGGCGCGCCGCCTTGGTCGCGCCTCGCGGCGCTCTGTCTGGGGCTGCATTCTCCCTCTCTCCGGTTCTGGCAAAGCCGGCGACTTTGTTTCGCTAAAACAGCATATAAAAGGCGATGGGATTGCGCTTGCCGCGTATCCCATCGCCTTTTTATTAGAAGAGAGAAAAAGCCCCCCGTTAGACTGGGGGTGGGTAAAAGCTTCCGCAGAAGGAAGAAATCTCCTGTGCCAACGAGAAGAGGCAGCCATAAAGAAAAAATACGGGGGTTCGTATCAAAAAACAATTGCGCAAATAAGGGTATTACAAAATAGTGATACCCAAGCCGGCAGGCAACATAGCCCCCATAAAGGCCGCCATGCCAAAAGTGTGATTGACAGATCTTCAATCCCCTTTTAGGGGGGGCGGCCGCTGGAGTTAGGGCCTTTTAGCGCCTGCGCATATCACCGTTCAACGCCTGCCTTTGATTGGTCAATGCCCCCTTACTTCCGCTCATCCAGATAAGCCTGCAGCAGGGTGGAAAAATGCCGCAGGGCGTTGCCCCGGTGGCTGACGGCATCCTTTTCCTCCGGCGTCAGCTCGGCGTAGGTTTTGCCGGCCCCCGGCAGCCCCTGGGCCACAACAAAGAGGGGATCATAGCCGAAGCCGTCCTTTCCCCGGGGGGCGAAGCCCACCCATCCCGGACATTCGCCCCGGGTCTCCACCCGGCTGCCGTCGGGGAAAACGCAGCAGACGGCGGAGACGAATTTGGCGGTCCTCTTCTCCTCCGGTACCGCCTCCAGCTCCCGCAGCAGCTTCCGGTTCCGATCCTCGTCGGTGGCGCCCTCCCCGGCAAAACGGGCGGAATATACCCCCGGCCCCCCGTCCAGCGCATCCACCATCAGGCCGGAATCGTCCGCCACGGCGGGCAGGCCGGTTTCCCGGCAGGCACTCTCCGCCTTGATCCAGGCGTTTTCCTCAAAGGTGGTGCCGGTTTCCGCCGCCTCGGTCAGGGAAATGCCGATGTCCTCCCCCGTCACGGCCTGTATGCCCAGCGGCTCCAGAATTCGCTGCAGCTCTCCCAATTTTTTACGGTTGTGGGTGGCGATGACAAACCGCATACCCTCACGGCCTTTCGTTTTTAGATTCTTGAAAACAATGCGGAAAGCCCCGCCGCCGCTTTTTCAGCCGGGCAGGGCGGCCGCCTTAAAGCTCCTCAAACAGTCCCCGGGCAAAATCCTCCGGATCGAAGGGCTGCAGATCGTCGATGCCCTCCCCCACGCCGATGAATTTCACCGGCACGTCCAGATCCTCCCGGATGGCCAGCACCACGCCCCCTCGGGCGGTGCCGTCCAGCTTGGTCAGCACGATGCCGGTAATCCCCGCGGCATTTTTGAACTCCCTGGCCTGGTTCACCGCGTTCTGTCCGGTGGTGGCGTCCAGCACCAGCAGGACCTCCTTGTCCGCCTCGGGCAATTCCCGGTCGATGATCCGGTTGATCTTGGCCAGCTCGTCCATCAAATTCTTCTTGTTGTGCAGCCGGCCGGCGGTATCGCAGATCACCACGTCCGCCCCCCGGGCTTTGGCGGCGGCCACGCTGTCGAACACCACGGCGGCGGGGTCCGCCCCCTGGGTGTGCTTGACGATATCCGCCCCCGACCGGTCGGCCCAAATCTCCAACTGCTCGATGGCCGCCGCCCGGAAGGTGTCCGCCGCGCCCAGCACCACCCGCTTCCCTTCCGCCCGGAAGCGGGCCGCCAGCTTGCCGATGGTGGTGGTCTTGCCCACCCCGTTGACGCCGATCACCAGAATCACCGAGGGTTTGGTGGTCAGCCGCAGTTCCTGACCGCCCCGGAGCATTTCCGCCACCGTCTCGGCAAGCAGACCCTTGATCAAAGCGGGATCGGTGATTCCCTGCTCCTTGACCTTGCGGCGCAGCTCCTCACAGATCCGCGCCGAGGTGGGGGCGCCCACGTCCCCCATGATCAGGATCTCCTCCAGCTCCTCGAATAGCTCCTCATCGATTTTGGTGAAAGCATGGAGCATGGAATTCACCGAGCCCATAATGGAGTCCCGGGTTTTTTTGAGCCCCGCGCTGATTTTGCTGAAAAAGCCCATCATCATTCTCCTTCGTTTACTGCCGTATGCATACCCGTCCGCACAGCCGCCGGCAGGGACGGCTTGAGGCTGCCGCCGTTGGCCACAACGTCCGGCGGCTTCCGGGCGGCGGTGCAGCCGGATTCCCCCGGCATCCCGATCCGCCTTGTCCGCCCTCTGGATCCCTCTCGCGGTCACATGGACAGCCGCTGGCAGGGGAACCGTCCGTCGGCGTGCAGGAAACGCACCAGATCCTCCGGCGTTCCCCGGGTAAAGCCGCGCTTATCTATAATGGTAAATTTAAATTTGGTCTGATAAAGCAACAACAGATCGTCGGTTTCCCGGACGGCGTATAATGCGGCATAGGCGGTATGCCATTCGCCGCGGGGAGAATAGTCGATGTATTCTTCCGGGTAAAACCGGAGGGTGTACGGCAGGCCCAGGATATCCTGGGAAGACGTTACCATTGTTTTTTCTGCCAATTTTTGAATCAAAAGTGGTATTACGGCAAGAAAGGCGACACACAGGGGATATAAAAGCCCGCTCCAGTCTCCCATGTACAGCAGGAAAAACCCCAGCGCCAGCGTAATGAAAAACATTCCGCCAAAAAAGGCATACTCCAGCGTTACACGGGTCCGGGTGCGTTTAGCACTGACTCGATAGGCCTTGCGCAGCACTTCCTCGGTCATCACGCCCTGGACCTCAAACAAAGGCTCCATCTTCCTCCCGCTCCTCTCCTCCGCTGCGATTTATTTTTCCAACCTGCGCCGTATCAGCAGAACCGCGCCGCCCAGGGCCGCCACGCCCGCGGCCAGGATCGCGGTTTTTTCCAGCAGGCGGCGAAGCCAAAGCCAGGCGCCGTCGCTGACATAAATTTTTGTGGGGCCGTCCGCGCCGCCGATGATGCCCACGGAATAATCGGTTCCCCGGGTATGCCGTCCCAACTGCAAAAATCGCATACGTATCCTCCGTCCTTTCCATCCGCTCACGCCTGATTCATGCTGAGTCCCAGCTTGGCCTCCACCTCGCTGGCCCGCAGCTCCAGCAGCTTGGAAACCCCCTGCTCCTGCATGGTGACGCCGTAGAGCACGTCGGCTTCCTCCATGCTGCCCCGCCGGTGGGTGATGACGATGAATTGGGTGTTGTCGCACATCCGCCGCAGGTAGGCGGCGTACCGGTCCACGTTCACGTCGTCCAGCGCCGCCTCGATCTCATCCAGCACACAGAAAGGGGAAGGTGTCACCTTGAGGATGGCGAAAAGCAGCGCGATGGCGGCCATGGCCTTCTCGCCGCCGGAGAGCACGTCCAGGTTCAGAATCACCTTGCCCGGCGGCTGCACATGCATTTCAATGCCCGAGTGCAGGATATCGTCGGGATCGGTGAGCCGCAGCTCTCCCTTGCCGCCGCCGAACAGCTCGGTGAAAACGATGCCGTAATAATAGTTGATCTGCTTGAACCGCTCCAGGAAAATTTCCCGCATCTGGACGGTCAGCTCTCCGATAAGGCGCAGCAGCTCATCCTTGGAAACCTCCACGTCCTTCACCTGGGCGGACAGGAACCCATACCGCTCGCTGACCTCCTTGTATTCCTCGATGGCGTCCACGTTGACGCTGCCCAGCGCCCGGATCTTGTTCTTCAGTTCCCCCAGCCGGCGGCCGGCCTGCGCCGGATCCTCGATGGGCGCCGCCTGGGCCTCCGCCTCGCTGCGGGTCAGCTCGTATTCCTCGTACAGCCGGCGGACCACGTCGTCCGCCTCCTTCTGGGC
>CAKTTT010000135.1 GCA_934615635.1 uncultured Eubacteriales bacterium
CCACGCCTGCCTGCACACGGGCACCCACCTGGATGCTCCCCGGCATTTTGTCCCCGAAGGGGCGGATACCGAGCAGGCGCTGCTGGAGGCCTGCGTGGGAGACTGCACGGTGGTGGCCTTCGACGGGCTGCTGCTGGGCGCCCAGGCTGAGGCGCTGCTGGGCCGGGTCCGCAGACGGCTGCTGTTCAAGGGAAAAACCCTGATCAGCCCCAGCGCGGCGTTCGTGCTATCGGATGCGGGCTTCCGCCTGGTGGGGGTGGAGGGTCCGTCGGTGTCCCCGGCGGAATGCGAGGCCGCCGTCCATCGGCAGTTGCTTGGCAGCGGCATGGTACTCCTGGAGGGGCTGGACCTTTCCGCAGCGGGGCCGGGCGGCTATTTCCTCTTTGCCGCCCCACTGAAGATCCGCGGCGGCGACGGCTCGCCGGTGCGGGCGGTACTCCTTACAGAATAAAATTTGACTGAAACGGGAGGAATCGAAATGCCGGAAGAACAATTCGTACTAGAGGTGCTGGAAAAAACCATCGGTCCCATGCTGCTGATTATGCTGTTCAGCCTGGCGGGCAGTCTCTTCCTGGCGCTGTGCGTCTACAACGACGCCAAGGCGCGGGGGAACGACAACGCGGTGATGTGGGCGGTGCTTTCCGGCTTTTTCAACATCGTGGCCCTGGTGTACATCATTGTGGCGGTGTCCTCCAAGCCCAAGGCGGTCATCTGTCCTCGCTGCCGCAACATGATCCCTCCGGGTTATGCAGGTTGCCCTGTCTGCGGCCTGCCGCTCCCCGACCGAACGCTGCCGCCGGAGCTGCTGGAGGGGTATAAGCGCCGCCGACTGGTGTTCCTGATCCTTTTCATCACCCTTTATGTCATCACCCTGCTGATCGCCGTCTGGTGGGCGCTGGATTTCGTCCGGCTGATGGCGGAAGCCCCGCTGTATTATTGACAGGGCCTTTTAAGACGAGAAGCCCCTTCCAGATAATCTGGAAGGGGCTTCTCTTTTCGCTGCCCGCAGCCTTCCCGGCTGCCTGTCTGCGGCAAGATGATTGCAATAGGGCCGGGCGGAGACGGCCTCCCCTCCCCCGCTTACCGGCGGCGGCGCTAATCAAACCGCGTTATCCAACTATCCGCTTCGTTTGCCTCAAAGCACAGCAGGATCTGTTCCCTATTCACCTTTTCGTTTGCCAGGTTGCGGGGAAGCTCCTCCTTCCCGAAATAGCGGCTTTCCGTCGTTTCTATATTCGGGATAAAGGCGCCGCCCACGACGGAACACAGCATAAAGATTTTCACAATCCCATAGGCGTACAGCGGCGTATTATGCCTGTTTCTGTCCTGGACCGCAATCACCCGATCGGCCGTGACAATTAACCCCGCTTCCTCAAAGACCTCTTTTATCGTATTTTCCGCAACGGATCGATTCACGTCGCACCAACCGCCGGGCAGCGACCATGTTCCGTTGTTTTCGTGTACCAACAGGATTTTCCCCTCGCGGAAAATAGCCGCTCGCGTATCCACCTTGGGCGTTTGATACCCCGTTTCACCGCAAAACAAATCCTTTACTTTTTCGGGAGAAAGGTCCGTTTTATAGGCGATCATTTCCGCCGCGATTTCTCTCAGCCGTTCATATCTCTCCATGTCGTATTGATCCCGGCCATATGCCAGTCCCGCCTGCGCAAGGCTTTGTATCTCCACCGCCCATTCCACCCATTTGTTCCGATTTTCCATGTCCCGCCTCCTTAAGAGCTGAAAATCCATCGTCTGCCCGATCAGTATAGCATCCGAAAGAAGCGGCTTCAAGCACTTCGCCAAAGGGAGACCTTATTAAAAAAGAGGAAAATCGCCGTCCCTCGCGGGCGGGGCAATAGCCAGACGGCGGAGAGGGGTATCTTCCGGACGACGGCCGCCGGGCAAGGGGGCAGCGGGGCGTTTGCGGCGGCCAGGGGAGACGATCCCCGCCGCCAGGACACCCCGAAAGAGAAGCCCCCCCGCCAAAATCATTTGGCGGAGGGCTTGTTTCTCCCTTTCTCATATTCCCGTTCGGCGGTTTCCTCCTTGCGGCGGGTTTCCGCTTTGTAGCGGGTCAGCACGCTTTCCGGCAACTCCACATGCAGGCAGTACTCGCACACGCCTGTTTCATCGATCTGCATCTTCCCACACATGCAGCGTCCCCTGAACTGGTAGACGCAGAATTCGTAATCGCAGTAAATAACCGACTGCATAGAATCCCTCTCCTTTTGCAACAGCATATTGACGCACTGGGAAAACGAACGGTCCTCCTTTTCGGAAAACCGGCGTATCATTCCGATAACGTCCTCATCCAAGGTGATGCTAACCTTTCGCTTGAGCGGCCTCATGGCGATCCCTCCACACACAGCATACACCAAAACCCTCCTCCATGGGGGAAATTCGCCTAAAGTAGTATAGAGTAGTATGGAAACGACAGGCATATCGGCAAAACGGGGGGGAAATCCCCCGTCATATCGGCCAAAAAGGCCCGGGTGTGCAGCCATACACACCCGGGCCCTGTTATCGCCTATTTTATGACGAGAAGCTCTCCGCTTTCCGCGGCGGGCCTTATTCCCCCCGGAGAAGCTGCTCCAGCCGCCGGATCTGTTCCCGGCGGCGGGCGGTTTCCTCCCCGTCCCGCCGATAGCGGCCCTCCTCCAGCGTCAGCACGTCCCCCTGGACCGCATCCTCCGGCAGCAGCGCCCGCTCCACCGTGGAGGTGTTTTCCTCATCGTCCACCAGCACGGCCAGCTCCTCTTCAAAACGATCGATGGCGTAAAACATGCCGTCCCCTCCTTTTCCATCACTTTTCCGTCTGGAATCGCAGCGTCTCCCCGTCGGTGGCGATCACCACCGTGCCGTCGGCATCGCTGCGGTAAATGGTGACGCCCGCCTCCTTCAGCCTCGCCACCGTCTCGGCGTGGGGATGGCCGTAGGAATTGTCCACCCCGCAGGTGAGCAGAGCGTAGGTCGGCTGCACCGCCTCCAGCAGCTCCGCCGTGGTGGAGGAACGGCTGCCGTGATGCCCCGCCTTGAGCACGTCGGCGGACAGATCCGTCCCGGCGGCCAGCAGCGCCCTTTCCGCCTCCTTCTCCGCATCTCCCATGAAAAGAAATTTCCGGCTGCCAAAGGTCACCTTGCAGACCACCGACTGGTTGTTGTTATCCTCAAACTCCCCCGCCGGGCCCAGGATATCCACCCATGCGTCTCCCAGGGAATAGCGGGCGCCCGCCTTGGCCGGGGTGATCTTCACCCCTTTGTCCGCCAGCGCCTCCAGCATCCCGGCATAGGTGCTGGTGGTGGGGGTGTATCCCTCCGGCATGAAGGCCATGATGAACGCGCCGATCTCCAGCCTCTGGATCACGGTTTTCATCCCGCCGATGTGGTCGGCGTCCGCGTGGGTGGCGATGACCATATCCAGCTTCTTTATCCCGTGATCCTCCAGATAAGCCGCCACCCGCTCGCCGTCGTTGCGTTCCCCCGCATCGATGAGCAGATTCATCCCCTTGTTGCGCACCAGGATGGAATCGGCGTTGCCCACATCGATGACATGGACCTCCAGCTCGGTATCCAGAGGTTGTCCGGGCTTGTCCGCCCCGTCTATGTAGCCCAGCAGCTCCTCCCAAGTGGGGAGGAAGGGCTCGCTCATCCTGCCGCTGATGGTGATGAGCAGGCACAGCGCCGCCGCCACGCTGGCGGACAGCACCAGCCCCCAGAACTGGCCGCGGGTGAGCTTCTTTTTTCTTCTCCGTTTCGCCGCCAACGCCATCCCTCTTTCCCTTTTTTACGCGCGCCCTTTTTCTCACAGCATCCGCGTTTCGTTGATAATCAGCTCGAAATCCAGCCCCAGGAAGGCGGCGGCGGAGCGGCAGAGGGTCATGCGGTTGAGAAAAATCTCAAAATAATCCATCACCGCGCAGATGGTGGTGTCGATGCGGATGCGCAGGGAGATGAAGCCCTGTTCCTTTTCCACCGTCAGGGAAGAATCCACCGCCGCGTAGTTCACCCGGTCGTGGATGTCGAAATCCCGGCTGTCCAGATGGGCGCGCACCCGGGAGCGCCTCACGTCGCTTTTATCCGCCAGAATCAGGGCGGCGGACAGGGGCGTCACCGCGGCGGCGGTTTTTTCGTCATGGTTGCCGATGGCGGTGATGATGGCCGTGACCTCCCGGATATCCATCCCCAACCCCCGCAGCACATCGAAAGCCAGCAGCGCGCCAGACATGGCGTGGTTGGCCCGGTTGACCGCGTTGCCGACGTCGTGAATATATCCCGCGATCCGGGCCAGCTCACAGGTGCGCTCGTCATAGCCCAGGGTCTGGAGGATATCCCCCGCCACCCGGGCGGTCAGCCCAGCGTGGGCGTAGCCGTGATCGGTAAAACCCAGCACCCCCAGCGCCTCGTTGCCTGCCTCGATCAGCGCCTTGACGGAGGGGTCGTGCCGTATAACGTCAAATGTAAGAGCCATATCGATCTCCTTCCCCGGACTTTTTGGATTCTTCTTGTCTATTTTAACCCTTTTTCCCCGGTTCATCAACTGAAATTTTTCTTTCCTGCCGTTGCACATGGACGGCCGAATGCGGTATACTTATACTTGGATAAGATGTCACAAGATTGCAGAAGAAACGGATGGGATGCGCCATGCTGCTGACTTTGGATATGGGCAACACCAACATTACCATCGGGGTATTCGACGGAAGCCGGCTGCTGTTCGAATCCCGGGTGGCCACCGACCGCTCCCGGATGGAGGATCAGTATGCGGCGGAGTTCCGGAATATTTTCCGCTTGTATCAGGTGGACGACCGGGGCTTCGAGGGCGCGGTTCTGGGGTCGGTGGTTCCGCCGCTGGACAACGCCATCCGCCGGGCGGTGAAAAAGGTCACCGGCATCGACCCGCTGATGGTGGGGCCGGGCACCAAAACCGGCATCGACATCCGCATAGATAATCCCGCCCAGTTGGGGGCCGACCTGCTGGTGGGGGCGGTGGCGGCGGTGGCCCGGTACGGCCCCCCCTGCGCCGTGTGGGATCTGGGCACCGCCACCAAGGTCAGCGTGGTGGATGCGGCAGGCGCTTACCGGGGCGGCGCCATTATGCCGGGGGTGGGCGTTTCCATGGATGCTTTGGTGGCCCGGGCCTCCCTGCTGCCCTCCATCCGGCTGGAAGCGCCCCCCAAAGCGGTGGGCACCAACACCATCCACTGTATGCAGTCCGGCGCGGTGTTTGGCACCGCCGCCATGCTGGAAGGGATGACCGCCCGTATCGAGGAGGAGCTGGGCTACCCGGTCAAGGCGGTGGCCACCGGCGGTTTCGGCCGGGAGGTGGCGGAGCACTGCCGCCGGCCGCTTCAATACGACGGTGACCTGCTGCTGGAGGGGCTGCGGCTGATTTATGAAAAAAATAAGCGGTAGGACCGCCGGTTCGCTCTTTTGTGAAAACAACACGCGGTTCCCGGCCTGCAAACGGGCGGACGAAGCAGCCCTGACGGCGCTTCAGTCCCGCCCGCGGCCGAGGGCGGCGTGAGCATATAGATAAAATCTGCGCTGTATCCGGCCTGCCGGAGCAGCAGCAAGGAGAGATGTCGCATGTCCATGTCGAGAAAAAAAATCCTGTTTCTGGCCCAGTTCGCCCTGCTGCTGGCGATCGAACTGATCTTCTGCTTCACGCCGCTGGGCTCTATTCCCATCGTCCCCGGACTGGTAGTGGCCACCCTGGCCATGGTGCCGGTGGTAATCACCGCCATCCTGCTGGGCACCGGGGCCGGCGCCGCCATGGGCTTTGTCGCCGGTTTGTGCAGCTTCCTGGTGTGGTCCTTCATCACCCCCGCCCCCACCTCCTTCGTTTTCACCCCTATCCACAGCCTGCCCGGCGTTCCCCACAGCGGCTGGAGCCTGGTCATCTGCTTTGTTCCCCGGATCCTCACCGGCGTGGTGGCCGGGCTGTGCGCCTCCGCCTTCGGCCGCAGCAAGCACAAGGCGCTGCGCAGCGCGCCGGTGGCCTACGGCGTCAGCGCCGCTCTGGGCAGCCTGACCAACACCTTCCTGGTGCTGGGCGGCGTCTATCTCTTTTTCGGGAAGGAATACGCCATCGCGGTGGAGCAGCCTTATGGCCTCCTTCTGGGAATTCTGGGCCTGTCGGTGCTTACCAACGGGATTCCGGAGGCCATCGTCGCCTTCCTCGCCTCGGTGGGCGTCTGCACACCGGTAAAAAGGGCGCTGAAAAAGGGCGGAGCCCTCTAACCCGTTTCCCAACGCCGCGGAATCGTCCGCGGCGTTTTCTTTTCCGGGGAATCCCTTTTAACCTAACTAGTTGGTTTAGGTATATTTCAAAATCGTTCGTCGATTTGACGGAAATAGGTACAAGAAAAGGCACCACAGGATTTCTCGAAAATCTTGTGGTGCCTTTGGCTAAAGCTATCTGCATTCCTTCAGCAAGTGAAGCCGGTCTATATTGTATCAATTTGCCTTATACATGAGGAACACTTGTAATCCAGTCACCTAACCCAATACCCTCGATGCTTACAATGCGGACCATATC
>CAKTTT010000136.1 GCA_934615635.1 uncultured Eubacteriales bacterium
GATCATCCGAGGGCATATGGGGAGTATATGCGGCTGGTGGCCGGCGGCGTCAAGGCGAAAGCGACGGAGCTGGATTATCCCGTGCCCTATATGGTGATTGAACCGGGCCGCTCGGTGGTGGCTTCCGCCGGGATCACCTTGTATACCGCCGGGCATATCAAGGAGATCCCCGGCATCCGCACATATGTGAGCATCGACGGCGGTATGACGGATAATCCCCGGTATGCGCTGTATCAAGCGGCCTATACGGTGGTGAACGCCTCCAAGGCCGACCAGCCGGCGGATACGTCGGTGACTTTGGCGGGCCGCTGCTGCGAGAGCGGCGATCTGATTCAGGAAAACGCGCCGATCCGCACCTGTACGCCGGGAGATGTGCTGGCGGTTCTGGCCACCGGCGCTTACAACTATTCCATGTCCTCCAACTACAATCGCCTGCCCCGGCCCGCCGTGGTGATGGTCAGGGAAGGAACCTCCCGTGTGGTGGTCAAGGCGGAAACCTATGAGGATCTGATCCGGAACGATCTTTGAGAAGAGAAGCAGTCGGCATAATAGGCACGATAGACACAGACAGGATAATAACCCCCGCCCTATTTTAAATAGGACGGGGGTTATCGTATACTTATGCGGGGATAAGATCCTTAAAGAGGGAGCCGCCTCCGCTGTTGTTCCATCTCATACGATAGGTATAGCCGCAGTTTTCTACCAGGAAGCCCTCGAAATATCCTCCGGGAATCCAATCGCCAAGCGGCGGCCCGTGAGGGCTGCAGAGCCCTTCGTAATGGTACTCGAATGTGATATAACAGACCCATTGTCGGGGATAGACTTTACGCTGAATGTCATTGTAAACCTCTTCCGGGGATTGAATATCCACGCTGAGATTCCGGTATTCGGTGATGGTGAAGGACTTGTTGTTCCGGGGCGTCATCATGTCCTCCAGATACAGCTTCACCAGCGCGTCCACAATCTCCTCCAGGGATTGCTCCTTCGTCGACACATATTCATAGGTCCGGCTGGGGAATTCCGGGCATACGTCGTCGAAGCCGTCGTCTGGTTCGGTGGGCCTTGTCCGGATCGTCGAAGCGGTCGTTTCTCCCTGGGAAGGAGCTGAGACGGCGCTCTCCTCCCGGGAAGCGGCGGAAGGCTCCGTCGCTCCCGGGCCGCAGCCGCACAATCCCATCAGGCACACAAGCCCCATCGATATAACCCACAAACGTTTCATACCAATGCATCCCTCCCGTCGTTATTGTCCTATTTATTTATGAGGGAGTAGAGGTCATGCGGGAGTCGTCACCGATAGCGGCCGACAACGCCTTGTCGGTAGGATACCAGTCTGCCGCCGTCTGTTCCGGATCGGCAAGGCCGGGGAGGGCAGTTGGAAGGGCGGTTAAAGCGGCAGCCACAAGGAGGGCTAGTGAGCGGCGCAGACCCCTTTCCTTTTGTTAACCACCTTCGTATGCTTGCTTTATTATCAACATTATTTTATAATATTGTTGATTGTATATCAATAATATTTACAAAAATGTAATAAAATGGGCGAATATGAATACAAAAAGTCCCCCTGTTCGTGAGAACAGGGGGAGAGGGTGTTCAGCCGTCGGTGTGGGGCCGATTTTTCATAAAGGGGAGCTTGCGCAACATGGCGCCGCCAAGGCGCCGGAAATACCGCATTTCCTCGGTCCTCCAGTAGAACAGCAGGTTGAGCGCGTTGGGAAGAATCAGACATACCACCGCCCGCAGCAGCAGGTTGAGAAAGCCGTCGCCCGGCAGCAGGAGACAGAGCCCGTAGGTCAGTGCCAACTGCAGCGTGAGCAAAACGCTGTTTTTCAGTAGCACTTTATAATAGAGGGCGACGCCGGATTCGAAAGCATATTTGCAGGTCACATACACTTCGATGGGATAGCAGATCAGCAGGGTGGTGATGATGGTGCCCAAAATGACGCCTGGAAAGCCGATGAGCTTTACTAGAATAATGGACAGCACCACGTTTCCGCCCGCTTCAAAGAGGGGTTTGTAGCGATCGGGTCGGAAGATGCCGCAGGTTTCCTTGATGGTGTTGAAGGAAACGCGCATACCGCGGACATAAAAGGCTATAGAGATGATCAGCACCAGTGGCATATCGAACAGATATTTTTTGCCGAAGAAGAGTCCGATGAAGGGGTTGAACAGACAGAACATGGAGACCGTACAGAAGGAATTGATCAAATGGAGCAGCAAATCATACTTTTTGAAAAAGGCCAGCCGTTTTTCAGGGCCTTCGCTGGCGTTGTAGTTGCCGATGCTGGCTTTCATGCCTTCCGTCATGCTGGTAATTAGCTGCCGCAGGCTGTTGGCAATCAACTCATAGTTGGAGTACAGCCCCACCGTCGCCAGGTTCACGAAAGCGGAGGTGATCAGGTTGTCCGTCTGATACACGGCGATGGAGCCGACCTTATGCATCATCAGCGCCTTGGTATCGCTGATCAGCCGCTTTTTGGTGACGTCGTCCACCTGCGCCTTTTTATACTTGCGCAGATACGGGTAATGGCGATCCACCATCAGGGAGAGGACGACGTTTTCCAAAAACACCAGGACGATCATGGAAATCAGGTAGGCATAATAGCTTCCGGTCAGCACCAGGCCGGTGATCTGGACCGCAGCCAGCAGGATTTTGAAGATGGCGGTGACGGCGGAGATTTTGAAATTCTGCTGATCGGCGAACAGCAGCGAGCGTTTGTAGGCGAACAGGTAGGACAGGGCGGAATTCAGCACAAACAGCAGGTAAATGATATAGATGTCCGGGATATCCTCCGGCATGTCCTTGATCAGATACCGAATAAAAGGGGTCAGAACCAGGCCCAGGATCGATACGACGGCGAACATGACGTGGTAGATCTTGGCGTACAGATTCATCAGCGCGGCAACCTTTTGCTCGTCCTTTTCGGCCAGCGGCTTGTAAAGGGAAAAGATGGCCGCGGTGCCGAAACCCAGCTCGGTCAGCGAAAGGATGGAGATCACATTAGAGAATAGGCCGTTCAGGCCCAGGTAGTCCTCGCTTAGATATTTCAGAAAAACGGAGCGGGTAAAGAATCCGATCAACACAATGATGATCTGGGAACCTATACCGAAGAGAGAATTGCGTATACTGTTACTGGTTCTTTTGGCCGTTTCCATCCGCGTCCTCCCTCAAGGCTGGCCGCCGCTTATGAGCGATCTGAAACAGCAGCCAAGCCGTCAATTTGTTAAAGGTGAGAATATACAGTCCTTTTGCCCCGTTGCGGTAAAAATAAGGGTTTTTCAGGGCGCAGCGGAAGTTTTTCCTCACCAGCTCCCTCGCCTGCCGGTAGGCCCGGCGAAAAACAGCGGGATCGGCCGTTCGGGCCGCACCCTTCATGAAGGTGGCGTATAGGTACCGCATACAGCAGTACTGCAATTGGGGCTCATAGGCCTCGAACAGCCCGTTTTCCCGATAATGCTGCAGAATGGTCCGCCAATTTTGCAGATAATCGAACAGCCGCTCGTCAAACACAGAGGTGATGGCCCCCTGCCGTTGCACATATTGATAAAAGGGCTGCGGCACCACGCCGATGCTCTTTATCCGTGGATAGAGCCGGTATAGGAACTCCACATCCTCGAACCAGACGCCCTTTTGAAAGCGGAGCCCGCCCTCGAACAGCCGGCGGTGATACAGCTTGTTCCATGCGGCGGGATACAGCCGGGTCATGCTGTCCTTGATCTCGCCGGGCTGGTTCAGGTCGCGGTCGAGCTGGGAGGAGACGGGAAGGGTCCGGTCCGGATAGACATAGCGCAGGCCGCACACCACCATATCAAAATCGCCCTGTTCCGCCTTTTCCAGCATGGCGGCATACATCCCCGGTTCCAGATAGTCGTCGCTGTCCACAAACGCAATATAGTGCCCCTGGGCGCGATCCATACCAAAGTTTCTGGCATCGCTGAGGCCGCCGTTTTCCTTTTGAAAGATCCGGATCTCTTCCGGATATTGCCGGGCGTACCGCTCCATGATCTGGAAGCAGCCGTCGGGACTGCCGTCGTCCACCACCAGCACTTCCATGTCCGGTATCTGCTGGGAGAGAATGCTGTCCAGACATCTGGGCAGGTATTCCTCCACGCGGTAGACCGGTACGATGACACTGAGTTTTTTCATATCCCTTTTTTTCTGCCGCCGCGGGCTATGGTTCGCAGGGCAGCCTCCGCCTTTCCTTATCGATCTTATCCGTCTTATCCGTCCGCCGCGGATTTCAGAACGTTGAGCAGCTTGGCCGAGCGATAGAACCCTTTTTTCAGCAGTGTGCAGTACAGCCGAAACAGGCCGGGCCGCGTGCGGTAGTAGGCATTTTTCTCCCACTGCGGGTAGAGCTGCTCCAAATGCCGGATACAAGCTCCCATCTCGTCAAACCGGCCGAATTTCAGGAAGCGGAAGGAGGCGTAGTAGCAGAGCTGAAACAGCATGAGATATTCCAACTCCGGTTCATAGCCCCGCCCCTTCAGCAGGCGATAGACGTTGTCGCAGGCGGGGATGATGTCCATGAAACGATCCGCGTAGGCGTTTTTGGAGGTGATGGAGCGGTCCCGCTGCCGGTAGCGGTAGATTTCATCCGGATAATAGCCGATCCGGTCGGTCAGCGCGGCGAAGGCGGGGATCACCGCCAGATCCTCGTACCAGATGTTTTCGGGAAAGCGCCGGTTTCCCTCTTGCCAGAGGGAGGTCTTGAAGATCTTGTTGCAGGGAGAGGTGTGGGACAGAATAAAGGTTTTGTTGTTGAATTCCCGCAGAAAGGCGGGGAGGGAGGGGCGGTGTTCCTCTCTGCCGTCCGGATAAAACCACACGCACTCGAAAACGCCGATTTCGGCCCCATCCCGTTCCATCCCTTCCAGAATACGGCGGTAGCCGTTGTCCACGATCATATCGTCGCTGTCCAAAAAGGCCAGATATTCCTTGGTGCACTGGGTAAGACCGAAATTCCGAGCGGCGCCGGGGCAGCCGTTTTTTTGCTGAAAACCGCGAAATACAGCCGGATAACGCCTCACATAATCGTCGATAATCTTTTGGCTGTCGTCGGTGGAGCCGTCATTGACCAGGATGACCTCCAGATCCTCAACATTTTGCCGGAGCAGGGAGTCCAGACACGCCGGCAGATAGGCTTCCACATTATAAATAGGAACCACGACGCTGAGACTGAACAAGCCGCATCCTCTCCTTTGTTTTCAGGTGCTTTCAGGATTCCCGTATTTCGGCAAATAACCGGTACCATTGCCGGCCGATCGCGTCCGCCCGGAACTGGGCGGCGAACTGTTTCGCCTGATTGCCCAGTTCCGCCCGGCGTTTTTCGTCCCGCATAAGCGCGCACAGCTCTCTTTGATAGGACTCGAAATCGTCTTGCCCCACTAGCACACCGGTTTGCCCGTTTTGAATTTCCTCTTCCGCCGTTTCGCCGAAGCGAAAGGCGATCACCGGCACGCCGCATTCGTTGGCCTCCAGGATCACCAGAGCCATTCCTTCAAAGCTGGAGGTCATCAGGAAGAGGCTGTGATCCAGCAGCACCTGACGCGGATCGTCGGTGGAGCCCCGGTAATGAATGCGGGGGTGCCGCTCCATGGTTTGCAGAAGTTTCTCATCCAGCGCACCTATACCGTATACATCCAGCTCCCAGTCGGCCAGATCCTCCCGGGTCACCGCCGCCTGAAATTGCTCCAGCGCCAGCGCCAGCCGTTTTTCGGCGGAAAAACGGCCGATGAATACCGCTTTGTGTACGGAGGGGTCCGCCTGCCGCTCACTGGAGAAGGACAAGGGATTATAGATATAGCAGCTATTGGGGATGCCGGCTTGCTTGGCCGCCTGGCAGGAGGATTCGCTCAACCAGACGAACCGCCCCAGCTTGTCGCGGTATTGCTGGAAGGTTTTTCGATAACTCCGTATTTTTCCCACCTGATCGAAGCTGGTGTGAAAATGGTTGACGGTACGGGGAAGAAGCGGCGGAGGAACCGCGTCCAGCAGCTCGTAATGAGAGTTGATGATGATGTCCGGACAGAGGGCCTCCAATCGGTACCGGCAGGCGCGGAGATCCTTTTGCATCCAATGGTTGTAACGGATGCGCTCCCCTACAACACGCAGGGCGGATCCGATCCGCCCCTTCCGGCAATAGGCCAGGGCGGTGGACAGACGGGGACATCCCCATACGCGCTCCCCATCGATCAGGATGGTTTCGGCCCCCGAAGGATAGACGATATCCGAGTGGGTACGGGAATGGCGCAGAGAGAGAAAAATGACCTGATCTCCCTGCGCCAGAAAAACCTCCGCCAGCGTTTTATTGACCGTTACAATGCCGCCCTGGGCATCGTCAAGATTCTGTAAGAAAAGGATTTTCACCGCGTCTCCTCTTTCCGGACGTTTAGCAGCAGCTTGGCCGCATACAGACTCATAAAC
>CAKTTT010000137.1 GCA_934615635.1 uncultured Eubacteriales bacterium
TGCACCCTCCTGCGCGATCTGAGTGGTCCCCTTGATAAACTGCTTACGTTTCATGGTGTCCACCTGCCGTACCAGAGCAAAATGCTCCGGCGCGAAGGTGGGAATCCCCTCAAAACGGAAGCCCTTTCCCGGCATACAGATGGTGTCGCCAATGGAGAAGATGCCGGGGTCGAACACGCCGATGATATCTCCGGCGTAAGCCTCTTCGATGATCTCCCGGTCCTGCGCCATGAGCTGCTGAGGCTGACTCAGCTTCAGCTTTCTTCCGCCCTGGACGTGGAATACCTCCATGTTTTTCTCAAACCGTCCGGAGCAAATGCGCATGAAGGCAATCCGATCCCGGTGAGCCTTGTTCATGTTGGCCTGAATCTTGAACACAAAAGCGGAAAAATCCGGCGCAAAGGGGTCGATTTCCGCTCCCTCCGTTTTCCTGGACAGGGGCGGCGGCGTCATGCGGAGGAAATCCTTCAGGAAAGGTTCAACCCCGAAATTGGTAAGAGCGGAACCGAAAAATACCGGCGTCAGTTTACCGTGACGGACCCGCTCCATGTCGAATTCGTCCCCCGCACCGTCCAGCAGCTCCACGTCGTCCCGCAGGACGGCGGTGTGCTCCGCGCCCAGCAGAGCTTCCAGGCGGGCGGCGTCCCCGATATCCACTTCGGTGGCCTCCACTTCCCTCTTGCCGTTTCCATCGCCCTTGAAAGCGATGATCTCGCCCCTGGTCCGGTCATATACGCCTTTGAATTCTTTTCCGGAACCGATGGGCCAGTTTACCGGATAGGTCTGGATCCCCAGGACGCGTTCAATGTCCTCCATCAGCTCGTAGGGGCTTTTCGCCTCCCGATCCATTTTATTGATAAAGGTGAAAATCGGAATATCCCGCAGCAGGCAGACCTTGAACAGCTTGATGGTCTGCTGCTCCACGCCCTTGGAGGCATCGATGACCATCACCGCGGAATCCGCCGCCATCAGGGTTCGATAGGTATCCTCCGAAAAGTCCTGGTGACCGGGAGTGTCCAGAATATTGATGCAATAGCCGTCGTAATTAAACTGCATGACGGAGGAAGTGACCGAAATTCCCCTCTGCTTTTCAATCTCCATCCAGTCGGAAACAGCGTGCTTCATGGAGCGTTTGCCCTTGACCATCCCCGCTGTGGCAATGGCGCCCCCGTAAAGCAGCAGCTTTTCGGTCAGGGTCGTTTTGCCGGCGTCCGGATGGGAGATGATCGCAAAGGTTCGCCGCCGCTCGATTTCATCATGTAAATTTGCCAAGGTGGTTCCTCCATCGTACAAAAATCAAAGGGTGAAACATCCTTTTTCCAGCATGGACTGGGCCGCCAGCAGCACGCCCATTTTCCCGGAATGATAGTTGAGGCCGCCCTGCATATAGGCTGCGTAAGGCTCCCGCAGCGGCGCATCCGCCGACAGCTCGATGGAAGCCCCCAGAGTAAAGGCTCCCGCCGCCATGATCACCGGATCGTCATAGCCCGGCATATCCCAGGGCTCCGGCGTGACAAAGGCATCTACCGGCGCGCCCCTCTGCATTCCCTGGCAGAAAGCCACCAGGGCTTCCGGCGTTCCCAGGCGTACCGTCTGGATGATATCCGCCCGCGCCTCTTCCCTGGAAGGAGAGGCATCGTAGCCCAGCAGCCCGAACAGCGAGGCGCAATAGACGGCGGTTTTCATCGCTTCTCCCACCACATGGGGCGCGTGAAAAAGGCCCATGAAGAGGGTGCGGTTATGGCCCAGGGAGGCGCCCACCTCCCGGCCCAATCCGGGAGTGGTCATGCGGTAGGCGCATTTTTCCACCAGATCCCGACGGCCGCAGATGTAACCGCCGTTTTCCGCTATGCCGCCGCCGGGATTTTTGATGAGGGAGCCGGCCATCAGATCCGCGCCCACTGCCGTCGGCTCCTCCCGCTCCGCAAATTCCCCATAGCAGTTATCCACAAAAACCACCACGTCCGGCCGTTTTGCCTTCACGGCCGCGATCAGTTCCCCGATCTTTGCCACGGAGAGGGAGGGACGGAGGCTGTAGCCTCTGGAACGCTGGATATGCACCAGCCGCACCGCCGGATCTTCCAGCGCGGCCGTAACGCCGGCGATGTCGGGGTAGCCGTCCTCCGCCAGCTCTACCTGACGATAATCCACGCCGAATTCCCGGAGGGATCCGTCGGATGGCCCATTCATGCCGATCACATCGGCCAGGGTATCATAGGGCGCGCCGGTGGCCGCCAGCATCCGGTCTCCCGGCCGCAAAATGCCAAAGAGGGCGATGGCAATGGCATGGGTGCCGGAGAGAATGCTGTGGCGAACCAAAGCGTCCTCAGCCCCCATGGCCTTGGCAAACACCTCGTCCAGCTTGTCCCTTCCCCGGTCGCCGTAACCGTAGCCGGTGGTGGCGGTGAAATGGCTTTCACTGACCCCGCTTTCAATAAAAGCGGCCAGCACCTTCTGCTGATTGTATTCTGTCACGGCGTCTATCCGCTGAAACGCGGCGCAGGCCTCCGCCTCCGCTTGGTCGGATATGGCGCGCAGGCGATGATCGATGAGAAAAAACGGGGTTTCCACTGGCTTTTCAACCTTTCCGGGGCGTATGGCCCGCAACCGATTCAGTATACAATATTCTGGAAAAAATTACAAGACTTCCGCCGGAATTGCTGCCCGGTTATCTTGTGGTCCACCGTTCCCCTGCCTATAGACGCTGAAGAGTTCCCCATTCACCGCAAGGCACAAATCCCAGGCCCGCATACAACCGTTGCGCGCCGGCGTTTTTGGGCGATAAGTAGATCCGCCTCCCCTCCTTCTGCAGGGAGGCGGCCAGAGTGGAGACACAAGCGGAGGCGTATCCCCGCCCCCGGTAATCCGGCAGGGTGGCGACCGCGCCGATGACCGCGCCGCCGGCGCATTCCGCCGTGGTCATGGCACAGGCGGCTACGCCGCCATCCGTCTCTACCGCCGCGAGCCGGCACAATCCATGGCGCAGCCGATGATGAACATCCGCATACCACGCGTCAAAAGCAGGTAATTCGCCCGGGAAGCAGGCCGCCAGCACCGGGTACAGCGCCCGGGGGGATGGCACGGAAACGGAGCCGGACGGCTCGAACATCCTGCCCGGCCGCATCACCTGTCCGGTTTCCAGCCGCCAGCCGGGCAGAAGACAGCCAAGCCGTTCCGCCGAGGCCCTATCGGTGCGCAGACAGCGGATTTCCGGCTGCATGGAGATAAAAAGAGCCGTTTCCTCCCCTATGTCCTCCGGCGAAAAAAGAGTGAGACGGCCTTCCATTAAGGCGGCGGCCAGTCTCCCCTCCCCTTCCCAATACCGTACGAAAGGGCACTCCAAACCATACGCCTCCGTCAGCGCCAGCAGTTTTGTCGCCGCCTCGGAATCGGGCTGTATTCCCCTCAGCCTCTCTGGGGTCATCTCCCGGATCATACCGTCGCCGCCTCCGGCGCAGGTAGCCGGTCCGCCAACGCCTTAAGCAGCGTCAGCGTATCGGTCAGATCCTTTTTCGCCAGTACGCAGGAGGGAGAATGAATATACCGGCAGGGCAGCGATACGGCGGCCACCCGAGCGCCTCCGGCCGCTCGCTGCAGAGAAGAGGCGTCGTTGCCGCCGGCAATGGTGGTTTTTGTTTGGGATTTTACCCCGATTTCCTCTGCAATCCCGCGAATGCGCTCATAGAGCGGCCGATCATACAGCGTACTCCTATCCATAAAGGAGACCACCGGCCCGCCGAATACCCTGCAAACCTGTTTTTCCGTGGGGACCCCGGCCGTGTCCGCCGCTGTCGTGGCGTCTATCGCCACCGCGATATCCGGCCTAACTGTAAAGGCAACTGCCTTTGCTCCCCTGGCGCCGATTTCCTCCTGAACGGTGAAGGCCAGCACCATATCGTACGCCGGCACCTCTTCGATCATCCCCAGCAGCAAAGCGCAGCCCGCCCGGTCATCCAACGCTCTGGCCTTGATCAACCCGTTTTCCAGTTTGGTATAGGCGCTGTCGAACACCGCGCGGTCTCCGGGAACAGCGATTTTTTCCGCCGCCTCCCGGCTTTCCACCCCCATGTCAATCAGCAATTTGTCCAGGGAGGGCATCTCTGTCTTTTCCTCTTTGCTACAAAGGTGAACCGCTTTACCACCGATCACGCCTGGGCGCCCGTTGATCAGCACCCGGCGGCCGTAGATAACCCGGGCTTCCAACCCTCCCACCGGAGCGAAGCGCAAATAGCCTTCCTCGGTGATGTTGGTGACGATCAGCCCCACCTCGTCCATATGGGCGGCGAACAGAACGGTTTGCGCCGCCGTCTGCCGTCCCTTTACCCGGGCAATGATGTTGCCCAGGGGGTCCACCTCCGCCGTGATTTCCGCCGGACTTGCCTTCAGCGCGGCAAGAATATAGCGCCGAACCGGTTCCTCGCAGCCGGAAACCCCATCCAGGGCGCAAAGCTTTTTTAAATGCGTCATCATTGTACAGCGCCCTCCTTTCGAATGTAGGCCGCCATCAGCCGGCCCACCGCCTCCACATCCGCCAAATCCACCACTTCGGCGGGAGTGTGCATATACCGCAGCGGAATGGAAAGCAGAGCGGTGGGCACGCCAGCGCCAGCGCCGGCGATGGAATCCGCATCCGTTCCGGTATCGCCGCCCATCACTTCTTTCTGGAAGGGGATCCCGTTTTCTTTCGCCGTCTCTTCCATCTTTCTGGTCATATCAGCGTCCAGCCCCGGGGCATAGCCGATCATCGGGCCCTTCCCCAATACGCCGCATTTGGCGGGGTCCGCATCCGGCGTCAGCGCAAAGCTGACGTCCACTGCAATGGCGCGGGCAGGCTCCGTATGAAAGGCTGCTACCGCGGAGCCGCGGCAGCCTAGCTCCTCCTGAACGGCGAATACCGCCGCGATATCCCAGTTCAGCGGCACATCCCGCAGCAGCTCCAGGCAATGGAGAAGGGCGGCGCAGCCCGCCCGGTCGTCCAGCGCCTTGGAGGTGACGCGATTGCCCTCCAGCGTCCGGAAATTCGGCCGGAAGGTGACCCGCGTTCCGGGATGAATCCGTTTTTTCGCCTTTTTAGCGTCCAATCCGGTATCGATGCCCATGTCCGGAATCTCCGGCAGCTTGTCCCCCTGCCCGCCGGCAAGATGGGGCGGCGTGGAGCAGAACACGCCGATCACAGGCTTATCCGCCCAGATGATCACCTCGGCCGCCGCCAGCGCCCGGGCATCCACGCCGCCGCAGGCGCTCACGTGAACAAAGCCGTCCTCATCCACCCGGGTCACCAGGAAGCCGATTTCATCCTGATGGGCTTCCAGCAGAAGGAGAGGCGCTCCCACTTTTCCGCAGCGGCGAATGCCCACCACGTTTCCTATGGCGTCCATAGAGATGTCCTGGGTGTATTCCGCCAGCAAGGAGGCGGCTGCCCTGGCCGCCTCCTCCATGCCGCCGGCTCCCGCGGCGTTACATAGCTTTTCCAGCATTTCCCGCATATTTCCTATCCCTTTCTTTCCATCACAACCGTCACAGCTCCTGAACCAGAGCCTTGAAATGATTGCCTCGTTCCTCAAAATTCTTGTACTTGTCAAAGCTGGCGCTGGCGGGGGACAAAAAGACGATATCCCCCTCCCGAGCCGTTTCCCTGGCGGCCTTCACCGCCTCCTCCATGCCGCTCACCCGTGTGATCGGCAGCTCTGAGCAGGCGCGGATGGCGGATTCTATCGCATCCGCCGTGTCCCCCATCAGAATCGCCCTTTTCACCGTCTGCGCCGCTACCGGCCCTAGTGGCGCATAAGGGATATGCTTATCGTAGCCGCCGGCGATCAAAATCACATTGCCTCCAAAGGCCTTCAATCCCGCAATGGTACGGGAAGGGCTGGAGCCGATGGAATCGTTGTACCACCGAACGCCGTCCAGGGTGCGTACCAGTTCGCAGCGGTGGGCCACGCCGCCGAATTCCCGGGCAAAACCGGCCATCACGGCTGGATCGACCTCTCCCCACAGCGCGGCCGTCGCCGCCAGATAGTTCTCCAGATTATGCTCGCCCGGCAGCTTGATCTCCTCTGTAGGCATCACCGCCGTCTGCACACCGTCTGGACCGGCGGCGTACAGCACGCCCTTTTCCGCCCACGCGCCCGGGACTAGATGGTCTCGGCGGGAAAACCGGAACACCTGCGCCCGCGTTTTCCCGGCAAAGCCCGCCGTTATCGCATTGTCCGCGTTGAGGACCGCGCGGTCGGCGGAACCCTGGGTGGCGATCAGATTATACTTCGCGTCGATATACTCCTGCATATCCGTATGCCAGTCCAGATGGTTGGGGGCCACGTTGGTGATCACCGCCACATGAGGGCGGCAGGTCATCATGGTAAGCTGAAAGCTGGAAAG
>CAKTTT010000138.1 GCA_934615635.1 uncultured Eubacteriales bacterium
GGATGGAGCTGGCGCGCTCCGGTGAGGAGATAGACAGAGCCCTATCGGCGGGACGCTGCGCCGCCATCCTGGCGGTGGAGGGAGGATCCGCCTTGGCGGGGAGCGTGGAGCCTATCCGGGAGCTGGCCGAGCGGGGCGTCCGCATCCTCACCCTGACCTGGAACGGAGAAAACGAGCTGGGCTTCGGCTCCGGCTGCGGAGAAGCCGCCGGACTCAAGCCCTTCGGCCGTCAGGCGGTGAAGGAGCTGGCGCGGCGGGGCATCGTGCCGGATGTTTCCCACCTCAACGAGCGGGGGTTCTGGGACGTAGCGGAGCTGGCGGAGGGCCCTTTTATCGCCAGCCACAGCGTATCGGCGGCGGTCTGCCCCCACCCCCGCAACTTGAAGGACGACCAGTTCGCCCTGATACGGGACAGGGGCGGCCTGGTGGGATTGAATCTGTGCGGCAGCCAACTGGGGGAGCAGAGCTTCCAGCAGTTGGAACGACACCTGGAGCATTATTTATCCCTGGGAGGGGAGCATACGGTGGCCTTCGGGTGTGATTTCGACGGCACGGACCTGCCGGAAGAATGGGGCGGGATCCAGGTGATGGAGCGGCTGTACGGTTATCTATGTCGCAAAAATTACGATGCCGCCTGTCTGGACCGCCTGTTTTTCAGTAATTGCAACGATTTTTTTCATCGGCTTTGACAAGGCGGAACAGATGGTTTAGTATGGAAGCAGCCGCTTTAGGCGGGTTTCTCCGGAATATGGGAGGCAAAAGAAAATGACGTATACCAGCACACGAGACAATCAGGCGGCCGTTTCCGCCGCCGAGGCGATTACCCGCGGGATTTCCCCTGAGGGCGGGCTGTTTGTCCCCTCCTCCATTCCCGCGCTGACGATGGAGGAAATCCAGGCGCTGGCCGGCCGCTCTTATCCGGAGCGCGCCGACGCCGTATTGGGAAAATATCTGACGGATTTTACCCGGGAGGAGGTGGCCGCCTGCACGGCCGCCGCTTATTCGCCGGAGCATTTCCGCGCGCCGGAGATCGCGCCGTTGCGGGAGCTGGAGGAAGGCGTCCATATTCTGGAGTTGTGGCACGGTCCCACCTGCGCTTTCAAGGATATGGCGCTGCAGATTCTTCCCCATTTGATGCGGGTATCCGCCGGAAAAACACTGGACGGCAAGGAGATCGTCATTCTGGTGGCCACCTCCGGCGACACGGGCAAGGCGGCGCTGGAGGGCTTCCGGGACGCTGCCGGCACCCGTATCCTGGTGTTTTATCCGGAGGACGGCGTCAGTCCCATGCAGAAGCTGCAGATGACCACCCAGGATGGGGATAATGTGGCGGTCTGCGCCATCAGAGGCAACTTCGACGACGCCCAGACCGGGGTCAAAGCGATCTTCACCGATCCGATCGTAGGGGAAAAGCTGAAGGAACACCATATGCTGTTTTCCAGCGCCAATTCCATCAACTGGGGACGGCTGGCGCCGCAGATCGTGTATTATATTTCCGCTTACAGCGATCTGATCAGGACGGATAAGATCCGGCCGGGAGATCCCATCAATATCGTGGTCCCCACGGGGAACTTCGGCAATATTCTGGCGGCGTATTACGCGGGGAAGATGGGCCTGCCCATCCGCCGACTGATCTGCGCCTCCAACCGTAACCGGGTGCTGACGGATTTCATCCGTACCGGCGTTTACGACCGCAACCGGGATTTCTACACCACCACCTCGCCCTCCATGGATATTCTCATTTCCTCCAATCTGGAGCGGCTGCTCTACGATCTGTCCGGCGGCGATGCGGCGGAAATCCGCGGCATGATGGCTTCTCTGGCGAAGGAGGGGCGTTATCAGGTGACGGAGGGAATGCGGGAGGCGATTCAGTCGCAGTTCTCCGCCGGCTGGTGCGACGACCGGCAGACGGCGGAGGCCATCGCCGATACCTTCCGCCGCCACGGATATTTGCTGGATACCCACACGGCGGTGGCGATGCATGTATACCGGGAATACCGCCGGGAGACGGGGGACGACACGCCGGCGGTCATCGCTTCCACGGCCAATCCCTATAAATTCGCCGCCAGTGTGCTGGAGGCTTTGGGAGATGGGTGCGGAGAAGGGGATGAGTTTGCGCGGTTGGAGGAGCTGGAAAGGAAAACCGGCTGCCCGGTTCCGCCGCCCCTTGCCGCGCTGCGCGGCAAGGCTCCCCGCTTTACAGGTGTGTGTGACAGGGAAGGCATGAGAGAAGTGGTGTACTCCATGCTGCATATCGCGGAATAACCGGCGGAGGTGTGTATGGCTGTTTACGCCATTGCCGATTTGCATCTGTCTTTCGGCGCGGATAAACCGATGGATGTGTTCTCCGGCTGGAACGACCATGCGCAGCGGCTGGAAAAGAATTGGCGGGCCCTGGTGGAGGAAGGGGACACGGTCATCCTTCCCGGAGATATTTCCTGGGGAATGTCGCTGGAACAGGCGGGGGCGGATTTCGCCTTTATCCACCGCCTTCCCGGCCGGAAGATCCTGCTGAAGGGAAACCACGATTATTGGTGGACCACCCGAAAAAAGATGGATGCGTTTTTTCAGGAAAAGGGCTGGGATTCGCTGCATATTCTGCATAACGACGCTTACAAGGCGGAAGGGATCGCCGTGTGCGGTACCAGAGGCTGGTTCTACGACGCGGAGGCGGACGCTGATAAGAAGATCCTGCTGCGGGAGGTGGGGCGGCTGCGCTCTTCCATCCAGGCTGCCCGGGCGCTGGGCGGGGAGCCGGTGGTGTTTCTCCATTATCCGCCCGTTTTCGCCGACACCGTGTGCCCGGAGATATGGGAGGAGCTGCTCCGGCAGGGAATCCGGCGCTGTTATTACGGCCATATCCACGGCTATGGAATCCGCAGCGCCTTCAACGGGGAAAAAGAGGGGATACGCCTCAAGCTGATCTCGGCGGATGCCCTGTCCTTCGCCCCTTTGCGGATTTCCTGAAGCTTTTGTGTCTTTTCCAGAAGAAATTTACTGTAAATTCATAAAAAGCTCTGGCGTGGATTTGATCCTTGTGATATAATAATTTGCATTGTGCAAGCAGGAGATTAGGAGGAAGTTGAACATGAGTCTGAAAAGTGCGACGCAAAAGGAAACCAACCGGATCGAGCTGGATATCGAGGTGGATGCCGCCACCTTCGAGGCGGCCGTCAATAAGGCTTATAAAAAGAACATAGGGCGGATGTCCGTTCCCGGCTTCCGGAAGGGGAAGGCTCCCCGGCATCTGGTGGAAAAGATGTACGGCGAGGGCGTGTTCTACGAGGACGCGATGAACGACGTGTATCCCTCCGCTTTGGATGCCGCGGTGATCGAGTCGGGGTATGAATATGTGGAGGATAAGATCGACCTGGACGTGGTTTCCGTGGGGAAGGACGGCCTGAACTTCAAGGCGGTCATCACGGTGAAGCCGGAGGTGCAGGTGGGAAAATACAAGGGCCTGAAAGCCGCCAAAAAGGCGGAGCCGGTGACCGACGAGGATATCGACGGGGAGCTCAAGAAGCTGCAGGAGCGCAACTCCCGTCTGGTGACGGCGGAGGGCCGTCCCGCCGCAGAGGGCGATACGGTCACCTTCGATTTCGACGGCTATGTGGATGGCCAGCCCTTCGACGGCGGCAAGGCGGAGAACTACACCCTGGTGCTGGGTTCCCATCAGTTTATCCCCGGCTTCGAGGAGCAGATTGTCGGTAAGAATATGGATGAGGAATTCGACGTGGAGGTCACCTTCCCGGAGGATTACCATGCCGAGGAACTGGCGGGCAAGCCGGCGGTGTTCAAGTGCAAGCTCCATGAAATCAAGGTCAAGGAGCTGCCGGAGCTCAACGACGATCTGGCTAAGGACGCCAGCGAGTTTGATACCCTGGAGGAGCTGAAAAAGGATCTGAAGGATAAGCTCACCCATCAGCGGGAGCACGCGGCGGAGGATGCTTTTGAGACCGCCCTGCTGGATCAGTTGGCGGAGGGCTTGCAGGCAGAGATTCCGGAAGCGATGTATGAGAACCGGATCAACGACAGCGTACGGGAATTTGAATATCGCCTCCAGTCTCAGGGGCTGAATCTGCAGACCTATCTGCAGTATACCGGCATGGATATGGAGGCTTTCCGCAAGGGCTTCCGCGATCAGGCGGAGAAGCAGGTGAAGGTCCGGCTGGCGCTGGAAAAGATCGCCAAGCTGGAGGAAATCGCCCCCACCGCTGAGGAAATCGAGGCGGAATACGCCAAGTATGCCGAGCAGTATCAGATGGATGCCGATAAGGTCAAGGCCATCCTTCCTGAAAAGGAGCTGGTCAAGGATATGGCCGTCGGCAAGGCCATGGATCTGGTGAAGGAAGCGGCGGAGATCACCGCGGAATAATTGCGAGAAATCCGACTAAAAAACATTTTCCCGTCAATACTGAAAGCTGTTGCGCGGCTTTTTGGCGGGAAAATGTTTTCGTGTCTCCATTTAACTTATGAAAGGCGGGTCAATCAATGGAAAAGATGAGCAGTTTGGTTCCTTATGTCGTGGAGCAAACCAGCCGCGGCGAGCGGAGTTATGATATCTTCTCCCGGTTGCTCAACGACCGGATCGTGATTCTCTCCGATGAAGTCAACGATGTCACCGCGTCCCTGATCGTGGCGCAGCTTCTGTATTTGGAAGGCCAGGATCCAGATAAGGACATCCATCTGTATATCAACAGCCCCGGCGGTTCCATCACCTCCGGCATGGCGATTTACGACACCATGAACTATATCCGGTGCGATGTTTCCACCATCTGCATCGGCATGGCGGCCAGCATGGGATCCTTCCTGCTGGCGGCCGGCGCCAAGGGCAAGCGGCTGGCGCTGCCCAACAGCGAGATCATGATCCATCAGCCGCTGGGCGGCGCTCAGGGCCAGGCCAGCGATATCAAGATTCATGCGGATCATATCCTGTTTATCCGTGGCCGGATGAACAGGCTGCTGTCGGAAATGACCGGCCAGCCGCTGGAGGTCATCGAGAGAGATACCGAGCGCGACAACTTCATGACGGCGGAAAATGCGGTAAAATATGGTCTGGTGGACAAGGTCATTGATAAACGCTGATTGTCGTCATTCTGAATTGAAGGAAAAAGGAGGCGTTGACAATGCCCAAAAATGAAGATACCAGGACCATCTGCTGCTCCTTCTGCGGCAAAACCCAGGACGATGTGCATCGGATCATTGCCGGTCCCGGCGTGTATATCTGCAACGAGTGTGTGGAGCTTTGCGAATCGATCCTGGAGGACGGCGGCAATTTCGCCAAGCGTCGTCAGGCGGGGGAGGAAACCCCGCCGCGGCTGCCCAAGCCCAAGGAGATCAAGGCGAGTCTGGACGAGTACGTTATCGGTCAGGAGGAGGCGAAAGTCGCCCTGTCCGTGGCGGTGTATAACCATTATAAGCGGATTTATTTCGGCTCCTCCGGGGAGACGGAACTGGGCAAGAGCAACGTGCTTCTGCTGGGTCCCACCGGCGTTGGAAAAACCGCTTTGGCCCAGACGCTGGCCAGGACGCTGGATGTTCCCTTCGCCATCGCCGACGCCACGACGCTGACCGAGGCCGGTTATGTGGGCGAGGATGTGGAAAACATCCTGCTGCGGCTGATTCAGGCGGCAGACTACGATGTGGAAAAGGCGGAACGCGGCATTATCTATGTGGATGAGATCGATAAGATCTCCCGCCGCAGCGAAAACCCCTCCATCACCCGGGACGTCAGCGGAGAGGGCGTGCAGCAGGCGTTGCTGAAAATTTTGGAGGGCACTGTTTCCAATGTGCCACCCACCGGCGGCCGGAAGCATCCTCAGCAGGAATTCATTCAGATCGACACCACGAATATCCTGTTTATTCTGGGGGGAGCCTTCGACGGCATCGACAAGATCATTGAAAAACGGGTTTCCTCCGGCTCTCTGGGCTTCGGCAACGAGGTGAAATCCAAAAAGGATATGGATATCAGCCAGCTCTACCGCCAATTGGTTCCCCAGGACCTGATTCGTTACGGCTTGATTCCCGAGCTGGTGGGCCGTATGCCGGTGATCACCACCCTGCGGGCGTTGGATGTGGACAGCCTGGTGAAGATTCTCTGCGAACCCAAGAACGCTTTGGTGAAGCAATACCAGCAGCTCTTCGAGCTGGACGGCGTAAAGCTGGAATTCACGGATGATGCGCTGCGGGCCATCGCGGAGAAGACTCTCAAGCACGACACCGGCGCCCGGGGTCTGCGCTCCGTGATGGAGGAGCAGCTCACCGGCCTGATGTTCGAGGTTCCCTCGGACTATACCATTGAGAAGATCACGATAACCAAAGCCAGTGTTGAAGAGGGCGGTAAACCGGAAATCGTGTACAATCCG
>CAKTTT010000139.1 GCA_934615635.1 uncultured Eubacteriales bacterium
GGAGATCCGTTCCAAGCGGATGGTGGAGAATCTTTCGTTGATCTCCATGCCCAAGGCGGTGGTGATCCGGGACGGGACGGAACAGGAAATCGCCGTGGAAGAGCTGGTGCTGGACGACGTATCGGTGCTCTGTATGGGAAAGCAGATCTGCGCCGATGCTCTGGTGGCGGAGGGCGAGGTGGAGGTCAACGAGTCGCTGCTGACCGGAGAGGCGGAGCCGATTCTGAAAAAGCCGGGCGATCTGCTGCTGTCCGGCAGCTTTGTGGTCAGCGGCAGGTGCCTGGCCCGGGTGGAACATATCGGCACGGACAATTATGCGACAAAAATCGCGCTGAGCGCCAAGCAATATAAAAAGGTGCACTCCGATCTCATGAACGCCCTGAATAAAATCGTCAAATTTACCGGCTTTTTTATTTTGCCGTTGGGCGCCCTGCTCTTTCTGCACGCCTATTTTATTCTCAAGCAGCCGCTGGACTTTTCCGTCACCTCCACCGCCGCCGCTCTGCTGGGGATGCTGCCCAAGGGGCTGGTGCTTCTCACCAGCGTTTCCCTGATGGTGGGCGTGATCAAGCTGGCGCGCAAGAGGACCCTGGTGCAAGAGCTGTTCTGCATTGAGACGCTTTCCAGGGTGGATATCCTCTGCCTGGACAAGACGGGAACCATCACCGAGGGGAAGATGTCGGTGGCGGAAATTCTGCCGATGGAAGGGGCGGAAGAGGATGAGGTAGAAAAGCTGGCCGGCCGGTTTGTAGGAGCGATGGAGGATAACAACGCCACCTTCCTGGCGCTGCGGGAGCGTTTTCCCGCGCTGACCGACTGGAAAACCATCGGCAGGACGCCCTTCTCCTCGGCGCGGAAATGGAGCTCCGCCTCCTTCGAGGGGCATGGAACCATCCTGCTAGGAGCGCCGGAGCGGCTGTTGCCCGGTGCGTCGGATCGGCTGCCGCCCCAGGCGGCGCAGCGGGAAGCGGACGGCTGCCGGGTATTGCTGCTGGCCAGGTCGGAGGAACCGATCAATGGGGAGCTGCCAAGGGATATCCGGCCTGTCGCGGCCCTGGTGCTGCTGGATCCCATACGGCCGGATGCCAAGGAAACCCTGGATTTTTTCGCGGCGCAGGATGTGGAGCTGAAGATCATCTCCGGCGACAATCCCGTGACGGTATCCAGCATCGCCCGGCAGGCGGGCTTGTCCGGGTATGATGCCTATGTGGACGCCTCGACGCTGGAGAGCGGGGAGGCGTTGGAGGAAGCCGCCTCCCGGTATACGATTTTCGGCCGGGTTTCTCCGTCTCAAAAGCAGGAGCTGGTTCATGCCCTGCAGCGGCAGGGCCATACGGTGGCCATGACCGGTGACGGGGTCAACGACGTGCTGGCCCTGAAGGATGCGGACTGCAGCATCGCCATGGCCGCGGGCAGCGACGCCGCGCGGCAGATCTCTCAGCTCGTGCTGCTGGATTCCAATTTTTCCTCCTTGCCCAGCGTGGTGATGGAGGGACGCCGGGTGATCAACAACATCACCCGGACCGCCTCCCTGTTTTTGGTCAAAACCATTTTTTCCTTTTTGTTGTCCTTTCTTGCCCTGGTTTTCTCCATGCCCTATCCCTTCCTGCCCATCCAGCTCAGTCTCATCGGCATGGTGGTGGAGGGAATCCCCTCCTTTTTCCTCACCTTTGAGCCAAACCATGAACGCATAAAAGGCCGTTTTCTCTCCACCGTGCTTCATCAGGCCTTTCCATGCGCCCTGGCCATCGTCATCAATATCATCGCGGTGGATCAGCTCGCGCCGATACTGTCAATTACGTCGGCGGAGGTTTCCACCCTGTGCGTGTATCTGACGGCGTTTGTCTGGCTGGTGCAGTTGCTGAGGATCTGCACGCCCTTCAGCCGCTGGCGCCTGATTTTGTGGGTATGCATGGCGGGGCTGTTTGTGGGCGCGATCCTGCTTTTCCCCGGCCCGCTGGAGCTGTGCCGTCTCCGCGGCATATCCGTCCTGCTGTTTGTCCTGCTGGCCGTGGGCGGCTGTGCGGTGTATTTCCTGCTCACCTTTGCGGCGGACGGGATCTCCGCCCTCTGGAGCCGGCGCCGGCTGCGTGGACACCGGCAGATATAAAGAGGAGGCTCAGGGACGATGGGAAGCGGATTGCTGGATTTTTATCGCGGAAAACGGGTATTCGTTACGGGTCACACCGGCTTTAAAGGGGCCTGGCTGTGCTTCCTGCTGGCCGGCACGGGGGCGAAGGTCACTGGCTATGCCCTGGATCCGCCCACCGAACCCAGCCTTTACCATATCGCCGCCGTCCGGGAGGGGATGGATTCCCGGCGGGGAGATGTCCGGGATTATCCGGCGCTGGCGGCCTCTTTCCGCCGGGCGGAACCGGAGATCGTGTTCCATCTGGCCGCCCAGCCGCTGGTGCTGGAGAGCTATCGCCAGCCGCTGGATACCTTTTCGGTCAATATTCTCGGAACGGCTCATCTGCTGGAATGTGTTCGGCAGATTCCCGGTGTTCGTTCTCTGCTCAACGTCACCACGGATAAGGTGTACGGGGAGGGGGAAGAGGATGCCGGCCGCCGGGAGGAGGAGCCGCTGGGGGGGCGGGATCCCTATTCCGCATCCAAAGCCTGTTCGGAGCTGGTAACCGGCAGCTACCGTGCTTCCTTTTTTGCGGACGGAGCGGATACCCCAGCCGTATCCACCGCCCGGGCGGGCAACGTGATCGGCGGCGGTGATTTCGCCCCGGACAGGATCCTACCGGACTGCATCCGGGCGGCGGAAAAGGGGCGGCCCATTCTGCTGCGTCATCCCGCATCGGTGCGGCCCTACCAGCATGTACTGGAGGCGCTGTACGCCTATCTGCTCATCGCCAAGGGGCAGTATGAGAACCCTTCTCTGGCCGGTAGCTATAATATCGGCCCGGACGAGAAGGACTGCATCGCCACCGGAGAACTGGCGGAGCTGTTCTGCCGCCTGTGGGGGGGAGGGGCCCGCTGGGAGGCCCGTTCGGACCGCGGCCCCAGGGAGGCCCCCTTTTTGCGGCTGGACAACACCAAGCTGAAAAGGGTTTTTGGCTGGCGTCCCCGGTGGGATATCGGGACGGCGGTGGAGAAAACCGTGGAATGGGCGCAGGTTTATCGGTCCGGCGGAGATGTCCGCCGGGTGATGGAAAGCCAGATCGCGCTTTATGATGTCGCCTGGGAAAAGGGCGCGGAAAGTAGGAAATAGAGAAGAAGGGGAAACGGATGCATCCGTTTCCCCTTCTTCTCTCTCGGCGGTTTATTCTGATTATTCCGAAAAGTTGGTAAAATAGCCCTGGACCAGCACCACCGGGGTGCCTTTGTCGCCGCTGCCGGAGGTCAGATCACACAGCGAGCCGATGAGATCGGTGAGCCGGCGGGGGGTGGTTCCCTGGGTCACCATGCTGCCCTTCAGATCCTGATCCTTCTGGGCGATGTAGCGGGCGATGGCCTCCTTCAGCTCGTCCCCCTCCAAATCGGCGAACTCATTATCCGCCAGATATTTCAGCTTCACCTCATTGGGCGTACCCTCCAGCCCTTCCGTATAGGCGGGGGAGACCACCGGGTCGGCCAGCTCCCAGATTTTGCCCACCGGATCCTTGAAGGCGCCGTCGCCGTAAACCATGACCTCGATTTGCTTGCCGGTGGCTGCAATCAGCTTGTCCTGCACCGCCTTGACAAAGCGGTTGCAGTGCCGGGGAAAGAGCTTGACGGTGTTTTCCGTGGCCTTGTTGGAGCCCAGCAGGCCGTAGGAGGCGTTATAACCGCTGCCGTCCACCGGCGCGCTGAGAATATCGTCCAGGCCGTAGACGGTTTTGGCCCCGGCCGCCTTGAGCAGCCGTTTGGTCCGGTTGCGGGTGTGGATATCGCAAGCCAGCACATCCGGCGTTTTGGTGAGGATGGTGGTGGCGTTGTTGGAGAAAAGCACCTCCACTTCAGCGCCTTCCTCCCGAATCAGGGAGGTGTAATATTCCACATAGTCCACGCCGGTAAAGGTATGTTTACGGTAGCCGAACAGCTCCCGGTATTTTTCCTCGGTGAGTACGTCGGTCCAGGGATTGACCCCTTTCTCGTCCAGTTCATCCGGGTCAAAAAGATGATTGCCCACTTCATCGGAGGGATAGGCCAGCATGAGGGTGATTTTATTCGCGCCCCGGGCGATGCCCCGCAGGCAGATGGCGAAACGGTTCCGGCTCAGGATGGGGAAGATCACGCCGATGTGTCCGCCTGGAAATTTGGAACGGATATCCGTGGCGATAGCGTCCACGGAGGCATAGTTTCCCTGCGCCCGGGCGACGATCGCCTCGGTTGCCGCCACCACGTCCCTGTCCTGGAAAGCGAAGCCCTCGCTGGCGGCCGCCTCCAGCACGGAGGTCGCCACGATCTGCGCAACGTCGTCGCCCTCTCGAATGATGGGGGTACGGATCCCCCGAACCACGGTTCCCACTGTTCTAGACATACGCGTCCTCCATTTCTCGTTCCCGTCAGCCCATTTCGACAAAAACCGCTTGCCATTATACACCATAAAGTGGGCCGGTGTAAATCCCTTTTCGGTAATCGGCTAAAATTTACAGAAAAAGCCGGCGCAGCGCCGGAATATCCGCCGCCAGCGCCTCCGCTCCCGCATCCTCCAATTCCTGTCGGCTGCCGTAGCCGTACAGCACGCCTACCGCGGCGATTCCACAGGCATGGGCGCCTTCGATATCGAACCGCCGATCGCCGATCATCGCCGTCTCCTCCGGCCGCGCGCCTGTCTGCTCCAGCGCGTACCGGATCACCTCTTCCTTCCGGGTGCGGGAGCCGTCCAGTTCGCTGCCGCAAAGGATGGTGAAACAGGAGAGAAGATCAAAATGCTCCAGGATCCGCCGGGCGAATACCGCCGGCTTGGAGGTGGCCAGAATCAGCCGTATCCCCGCCGCCCGCAGCTCCCCCAGAAGGGAGGGGATACCGGGATACACCTTGTTTTCGAAAATGCCCGTTTGAGAAAAATATTCCCGGTAATGGACGATGGCGGATTCCGCCTGTCCGGCGGAAAACCCATATTGCTCCATAAAGGCATCCCTCAGGGGCGGGCCGATAAAGGGATAGAGCGCAGTCCGATCTTCCACCAAAATCCCCTCACACCGCAGCGCGTGCTGCACCGATTTGGTGATCCCCTCGGCGGGATCGGTCAGGGTGCCGTCCAGATCCCAGAACAGATACCACTTGTCCTTCATCGGAAGCCCTCCGTTTCATACCGTTCAGCCGCCATTATACAAGGGAGGACGGCGGTTTGTCAAACCGTCCGGAGGACAATTAATTAGACGACTATCTAAATGTTCTTGACAAGGTCCGCTGAGAGATATATAATTAGATCATCATCTAAATGAGAGGGGGACGGTTGGGTGGGGTTTCCAGAAACGTTCAAGGCGCTTTCCGATCCCACCAGGAGGGAGATCCTGAATCTGCTGAAGAGGGGCGATTTGTCCGCAGGGGAAATCGCGGATCGCTTCGACATGACCGCCGCCACCATTTCGCATCATCTGTCGGTGCTCAAGCAGGCGGATCTGATCCTGGACCGCCGGGAGGGAAAATACATTTACTATCAGCTGAACCTGTCGGTTTTTGAGGAGCTGCTAAACTGGCTGAAGGACTTTACACATAAGGAATAAAGGAGGAGTGTTCCATGAAGCTTAAGGAGTGGATGACGCCGGGCCGGGTGGTGTATGTGCTGCTGGCGGCGGCGCCTTTTATCATAGGAGCCGCCGTTTACAGCCGGATGCCGGAACGTATGGCGGTTCACTGGAACGGGGCGGGCGTACCGGACAACTATGCTCCCCGTGCCTTCGCTCTGTTCGGTATCCCGGGGATTACGCTGGCGCTCAACGTCTTCGCGCAGGTGGTGATTGCCCATGATCCCAAGCGGGAGCGGCTGCGCCACGCCCGGGCACTTCTGGGGCTGGTGAAATGGATGCTGGTGCTGCTTCCGCTTTTTGTGCAGATTCTGATGGTCGCCCACGTGTGGATGCCGGGAAAGCTGGATGTGGGAATGCTGTGTTCCCTTGGGATCGGGCTGCTGCTGACGGCGATGGGAAATTACCTGCCGAAGTGCCCGCCCAATTACACTGTGGGGCTTCGTTTGCCCTGGACGCTGGCAGATGAGGATAATTGGAAAAAGACCCATCGGCTGGGTGGTTACGTCATGATGGCCGGAGGACTCCTTCTGACCATAACGGCGCTCACCCCCTGGAAGGCGGCCGCCGCCGTGCTGGTGCCGGCGATGGTGCTGATCCCCTGCGGGTATTCCTTT
>CAKTTT010000140.1 GCA_934615635.1 uncultured Eubacteriales bacterium
ACTGCGGCGCTGATGATTCCACTGGGCAAAGTGCCGGGATTCACTTCACCCGTTCTATCGCTTCAATCGTCAATGCATCCAGCAGGTCGCACATCGCCAGATCCCCAACAAAAAAGCTCTGGACATGGTAGATGGTTCCATCCTCCGTGACCATATCCGCATGGTCGGGGACCGGCAATCTCTTAGGGCAGGGCGGTAAAACATCCATGTTCTGTTTCTTCTGAGTTTTCATATTCCATTTTCCTCCGTATTCGCCGTGTGTGGCACAGCAGCCCGCCGCAGTCAAGGAACCGGCTTTGCCTCGCTGCGCGTCCTTGACAGCGCCGTTCTGCCGTGCAGGTGAGTAACCAAGGCGGCAAGGCCGCCCTTTGCCAAAGGCTTTGACTGGTTCCGATTCTGTTTACATGACACGCTCCTTCCCGCCGGCGGGAGGGCGGACGGAGGAAACGAAAAGAGCCGCATGACGGTAAAAAATCTTCCTATACCGACTACACAGAAACCCACGCGGATTTCTGCGTTCATGCGGCATTAGGAAGACTTCGCTTCGTCAGCGGCTCCACAGCACAGCTACTTCATTTGGTTATTTTCAGTATATCAGGAACGGGTGTTCGAGTCAAGGTTCCAAACGAAAAAAGTGTTCGTGTTCGCGCAAAATTTACGGAGGGACGAGCACAGGACTGGGATTTGAGAGAACAGCAGCAAGCACAGCAAGTGTATGTACACTTGCAGAAAAACGGTGCTTGCCATACCGGAGTGACTTGCTGATTAGCAAGCACATCCGGTGTGGCCACACACCGGAAAAATGACGCTCCGGGCTGTCTGCCGAAGCGCCATTTTTCTATTTTGGGATAGTCCCAAACCCTTAAGCTTCAACCTTTATCAAAGGCACTCTTGTTTACCCAAAGTTTATCTGGGTTTTACTTTCAAATGGTGGCAACCTTACTGCTTGCAATATATAATAAACTTGAATGATTGTATACATAGCCGAAAGGAGGAGTGGCTCGTGGACAATTCGACGGCATTTTGGAGTATCATATTCCCGACGCTTCTGCCTTTTATCCTGATTATCGTTTTCTTCCTGCTGTGGCGCGTCATAAAGTGGCTGGAACGACGAAAGTGGAAGCCGATAACAGCCCGTGTCCTGCATATTAAGGCAATTGACAAAAAGGATAGCGATGGCGTTTTAGAGCCGCGAAAGTACAAACTGGATCTTGTTTTTCAATGGCAGGGTATAGACTGGTATCGAAGCTGGATATTCCCCCGTATATACGATCTTCCCAAAGTGGGTGATATTCTTCAGCTGCGCTATCATCCGAAGAAGGAGGATTTCCGGCTCGTCATGAGTGCGGCTGAGAAACGGGAATACAGACACGCTCGTATGGTAACTTGGTTGTTTTTGGTTATGATTGTTACTCTGCCAGTATTGATTAGTTTGGCGTGTTCACATTTGCCACAGGGATTTTCCCTTTCCGAAATGTCATTGTGTTTGTTTTGCGCGGTGCTGTATCTCGTTATATTCTTGATCCGGCGTTTTGTCGGCACTCATCGCTCCCGCCGTAAAATCGAGTTGGGAGAGCTACGGCCTATCACCGCTCAGGTTCATGGATTCCGCAAAGACAGCGAGGGTGATGTTCACGCCTTTTGTGTTGTCAGAGTCAATGGCGAGGAAAAAGAAGTCACCCTGCCCATTATCCATGGCAAGCGTTATGAAATTGGCCAGTGGGTTACACTTTACTTAAATCCAGAGACTGGTGATGTATTGGCCTTGCCCCGAATGGATACAAACGGCTAAGGTATTGTACCTCAACGAATCATGTTCCTATCTGTGATGAAAGGCATACACTATGGACGATGATAGAATTAATCAAGAAAAGCACAACTGCAAATCAGAGAAAAAAGGGATAAAACTATTTGTTTTGTCGCTTGTAATCCTTATTTTCTTACCTATTACTGCCTTTGCAGTATTGGATTGGTTTGCGAGTTCCGATGCTCTTGCCATCGGAATTACAGGATACATACAAACTGTAATTGTCAATGGCGTTTTGGGACTATTGGCCGTGATTATAGCCCTCGTTTCTATGGTAAAACTGGCTCAGCCAAATAAATCGTTCAAGCAAATAATTGGAAGAACGGTTGTAATCATTGTGTGTGTGGGTGCTGCTTTTTTCCTTGTCCGCCCTCTAATCTTGGATATACCCTATCTCGAGCACCCGGAAGCCGCATATTTGGAACGGCTGGAATTTGATTATGAGAGGGGAATCGGGGACTATGGTTCAGACTCCTATTATTTGCGCGGCGTAGATATGACCGGTGAACGCCATTCGTTTGATATCAGTGAAAAGAGCTTCGAGGACGGGCGTGGGCTGTGGAGCGAGAACGACTACAATCTGTTTGCGAAAGTCACCTACCTGCCGCACACCTCCACCTTGATGACGCTCGAATTTATGACAGAACTCGACACGGCAGGGGCAGAATTGTACCCGCCATCCCCTGAACTCCCGAATGATTGGGAAAGTTTTTCTATCCAGATCAATGATACGGTTTATACATTACCGGTTCCCCTTGCGGCTTTCCTTGACGACGGGTGGGTGATTTCCGAGGAGGATGCCGGGCTTTCTCTGGCTGGCGCGGTTGGCCCAAATGCGTCCTATGAATGGGAATGGATCTCGTTGACTAATGACCGCGAACAGGTTGTTAGTATCTGTGTCTTCAACACCACTGAAAGCACGATATCCGTCGCCGAGAGCACGGTGGGAGGTATTCATGTAATATATGGTAACTACGACTTTTCCGGTACGGAACTACGCATTCCCTGTGGGTTGATGCTGGGATGGTCAACCAGAGAAGATGTATTAAAGCTGTATGGTCAACCAAACGATAGCTTTGAGGCAACCTACGGTGGATATAGCTTGAAATACGAAATTGATAATCCTTATGATCCGGCGTCTTGGAGACTTGGTTTTGATGACTCAGGCATTCTAGACGATGTCATGGTACACCATCAGGCATATTTCCGTTCTGATTGACGGCATAGAATATGGCTTTTTAGCAAAAAGGCAGAAGTACAGCTCTCCATAATCTTACATAACGAGTTTTCTTTCGTGATTGATAGATTGATATTTAATTAGATTGTTATTTGATTCTTTGGTATTTCTTTTATTTAGTATTTAATTGTGCGGGATTTTCCGTGTACGGTTTTCCCGTGAACGGATTATCCGTATGCGGGCTTTCCGTTTACGGATTTCCCCTGCGCGGATATTGCCCATACGGATCAGTCGGAAAGCAAATTATTTAGCCTCTGAGCGCCGTTTGACGGGGTAGGAATACCGGGATATGGCAAGTCGTCCAAAAGTCGCTTATAGCGGAAGAAATCCCCCAAAATCGCCCTTTATCCTGACAGTAAATTATCCTATCTACCCCTGCTGCAAAGCAAAAAGCCGTCTGCCCCGTAAGCCGATCAGATCAACGCAGTGGCAGACGGTTTATTTTTCCAAATCATGCTGCCCATCAAGATTGATAGATTGATATTTAATTAGATTGTTACTTGATTCTTTGATATTTCTTTATTTAGTATTTTATTGTGCGGGATTTTCCCCGTGTGGTTTTTCCACGTGTGGATTCGCCACATCTGGATTTTCCATGTGTGGATATTCCCCATGTGGAGGGACGGAGAAACACCTGATTTGCGCTCTGAGCGGCGTTCCTCTATGCGGGAATATCGGAATATGGCAAGCCCTTCAAAAGCCGCTTACAGCGAAAGAAAACGCCAAAAATCGACCTTTATCCTGACAGTAAATAGCCCCGTCTATCCGCCCATTCAAGGTGAAGAAAACCGCCTGTTCCTTAGACCGTTTATCGCGGCCAAAGAGACAGGCGGTTTGGATTTTCTGATTGCTCACGCACTGCTGATTGTGTGTCATTCTTTATTCGAGGTTGTCATTGAAGTTTTATGCCGGCGATGTAACCGTTCTGTTATTGCTTTTTTCCCCCGCGGCACATATAATGTATCATGGTTTTTTGTAAACAGATCACGGCCTCCGGTCCCCTTCGCCAAGGCGGGGACGCCGGGAGGCCTCTCATTGGAGGCATCGGTCATGGGAGAAAAAAAGACCGGCAAGCGCCTGGCCAAGGAGGACGCCGGGTCCCGAAGCGGCCGGCGGTGGATCATCGCCGCCGCCGTTCTGGCGGCCGTCCTGCTGGCGGGCTATCTGGGCCTGTGCGCCTGGGTGGGGGCCTGCGGCACCACCCTGCCCGGGATCACCGCCGGCGGCGTGTCCCTGGGCGGCCTGTCCCAGTCGGAGGTGGACCTCCGGCTGGAGGAGGAGCTGGTCCGGCGCTACGCCGAACAGACCGTCGTGCTGGAGATCGACGGGGTGCACACCACCTATCCGGTCAGCGGCTCCGTGCTGACCGCCGACACCGGCGCCGTCCGGGATGCCGCCTGGAGCCTGAGCCGGGACGGCTTCCTGGGCCGGGGCTGGCGCCTGCTCCGCTCCCTGGTGGCGGGCAGCGAGCTGACGGTCCCCCTGAGCTTCACCCCGGAGGGGGAGGCCCAGGTGGACGCCCTGCTGGAGGAGATCGAGTCCCAGCTGGGCGGCGTGGTCCAGGAGACCACCTGGGAGGTGCTGGGCGACGAGCTCATCTTCCGGATGGGCACCCCCGGCCGGGCCTTTGACTTCACCGACGTGAAGGAGCGGCTCCTCTCCGCCTTCGCCGCCGGTACCGGAGAGCCCCTGGTCCTCTCCGCCGTCACCACCGACCCCGAGCCGGTGGACGCGGCCGCCGTCCACGAGGAGGTCTACGCCGAGGTGAAAGACGCCGCCCTGGACGAGGAGACCTTCACCATCACCCCCAGCGTCACCGGCCTGGACTTTGACGTCTCCGAGGCCCAGGCCGCCCTGGACGAGGCCGCCTGGGGCAGCGACCTGGCCGTCCCCCTCACCGTCACCGAGCCCGCCGTCTCCACCGAGAGCCTCCAGGAGCTCCTCTTCCGGGACGTGCTGGGAGAGGCCAGCTCCAGCGTGTCCGGCTCCTCCAACCGGAAGAGCAACGTGAAGCTCTCCGCCTCGGTGTGCAACGAACAGATCCTGCTGCCCGGGGAGGTCTTTTCCTACAACGACACCACCGGCAGCCGCACCGCCGACAAGGGCTACCTCCCCGCCCCCTCCTACGTGGGGGGCAAGTCCACCGACGAGGTGGGGGGCGGCATCTGCCAGACCTCCTCCACCATCTACTACGCCGCCCTCAACGCCAACCTGAAGATCGTGGAGCGGCACAACCACATGTTCGCCGTGGGCTACGTCCCCGACGGCATGGACGCCACGGTGTGGTACGGCGCCTCCGACTTCCGCTTCGAGAACGACACCGCCTATCCCATCAAGATCGTCACCGAGTACGAAAACAGCCGTCTCACCGTCCAGATCTACGGCACCAAGACCGACGACCTCACCGTGAAGATGACCAACAAGGAGCTCTCCTCCACCCCCTGGACCACCATCTACCAGGTGGACCCCACCCTTCCCGCCGGCTCCACCAGAGAGGAGCAGAGCCCCTACCGGGGCCGGGTGGTGGAGGCCTACCGCAACATCTACGACGGGGAGGGCAACCTGGTGAGCTCCACCCTGGAGAGCAAGAACACCTACAAAAAGCGGGACCGGATCATCCTGGTGAGCCCCTATGACGGTGCCCAATACGGCCTCACCGAGGCCGACGGCGCCATCATCACCCCCTCCCCCAGCCCCTCCGCCCCGGCGGAGACCGGCACGGGGACCGGCGACGTCCCGGCCTCCCAGGCCCCGGCGGAGACGGCTCCCGTGGAGAGCGCCGCCCCCACCGCCACCCCCGTTCCCAGCGAGACGGCGCCCGACCTGGGCATCCCCCTGTCGCCGGCGCCGCCGGTGGAAGAAGAGGAGGACGCCGCATGACAGAAGAGACCCTTCAGCGCCGGGCCATGAAGCTCCGGGCCAAGCAGACCTTTTTCCGCTACCCCCGGCCCTGCCTGCTGTGCACCTTCCTCCTCATCGTCCTCTCGCTGCTGGCCCAGTTCTTCTCCATGTCCAGCGGCGGGACCTTCTTCTACACCGTGCTGGACGCACAGCAGCTCCCGCTGGAGACCGGCATCTGGCGGGCCGACCCCACCGCCATGACCAACGTGCTCGCCCTGCTGGGTCTGGGCGAGCTGGGGGACCTGGGCGGCCTCCTCTTCACCATCCGCTATGAACAGACGGGACAGGTGCTGGTGTTCCCCCTGGCCTGGCGGCAGGCGGCCATGGTGGTGGTCATCCAGGGC
>CAKTTT010000141.1 GCA_934615635.1 uncultured Eubacteriales bacterium
GGGATGGGCGAACCGCCCGGCCAGCTCCCGCAGCTCCTCATCCGCTCCGTCCGGTATGACGATGCGCAGGCTGTCCAAATACACATCCAGCAGCCCCGTCCCCTTGCGGAGATCCGCCGCCGTCGGAGCGTCGGCCCTTTTCCAGCCCCCGTTCCGGACAAAAACAAGCGGCCCGCCCGTATAGCCGCTGAAGGAGAATCGCTGCCGGTTGAGGAAGACGGCGAAGTTCTCCCGGTCGATCTGCGGCGGGAGGGTGACGGTTATCCCGGTGGCGCCGTACACGGTCAGGCGGATGCTCTCCGCATCCGGGATTTCCGCCCGCAGACGGGCGCACCGCCTGCCTTTTTCGATGCCGTGCAGCCTGATCCAGTAGCTCTCGCAATGACGGTTGCGGAAGGTTTTGAAGCGCAGCCGCTCCGGATACCGGTTTCGCCTGTGCCGGAGAAGGGCGCGCAGGATCTCCTGGTGATACAAATAGGGATACAGATGATGGTGGGCCATCTGCCGCATATCGTACTGATGATAGTTGCCGTAGGGGCGCAGCCTGTCCCTGACGGCGTTCTCCCTCCCCGCGAAAACATAATCCTCCGGCGAAACGATTTGATAGGTGGGGATGTTGGAGAGATTCTCCAGGGTTTCCATTTGCGGGTAACCGATAAAGGGATAGAGCGCCGCGGGAAGGGAGGGATGGTTCTGGGCCAGCGCGTAGGAGGCGAACCCACCGTTGGAGCCGCCCAGGACGTATAGCCGGTCCTCATCCACCCGGAAATTGGTCAGAATCCAGCGCAGGATTTCCAGCGTGCTGGCCTCTCCCACATAGCTTCCTCCGGTGACCCCGCGTCCGGTCACGTCGAAACAGAAGCAGGGCTCCCCCAGGTCGAGTTGCTGAAGCTCCCAGCCGACATACCCCTCGTTGCCCGTGGACAAGGCGATGACGGCGGGGTAAGCCTTGTGTTCGTCGTACCCCGGGGGAATCAGAATCCCCAGCCGGACGATGCTGTCGTCCAGCTCCGAATGGATAAACCATTCCCAGACACCGGGAGTCCGGTAGTAGCCGTAGGGGAAAATGCCCTTTTCCAGCCAGGCGGCAGCCTCCAGGCTGCGGTGGGTATACCAGTATCTCATCGTATCCGCGTCGCCGGCCCCTTTCTGCCGCTCGATCTCCGCCCTGCAATACGCGTATGCCTCCGGCGGCAGATAAGGCAGCCTCTCCTCCACCCGGCGGCGGATCTCCTCCGACCGGGTGGAAAACTCCCCGATGAGGATACAGGGTCCCAGCTCCAACCTTTCCCCCTTTTTGTTCTGGAATACGCAGCGCAGCCACTCATGGCGCAGCGGATCCTCATGCAGGCGGCGAAGCTCCCGGAGGTCGACGGCCACCATTTCCCCCAGCCTGGCCGGCAGGGTTTTCACCAGCCCCCGGATGCTGTCTACAATTTCCACCTGATAATCCCGCAGCAGCTCGCCGTCGTTCTTGATGTACATGAACCGGAAGGTTTCCTCCTTGGGAAGGACGAAGGGATCGTGAACCAATATCAAAGGATCGAAGGTGCTGTGCAGGGTGCGCGACAGGGTCAGAAAGCCGCCGGACATCTCGCTGCGCCGGTTCATGATCTGGACGGAAAAGCGGTTGCTTCCCCGCAGCGGCAGCAGCTCCAGCAGCAAATGGTTGACGCCCCGGTTAAGCGCAGCGGTGAGCATATATTCCGAAGGGGAGCGGTCCCAATGAACGGACAGACAGCGGCCGTTCAGCCACAGCTTGCCCCGGCAGCAGGAAACCGAAAGCAGAATTTGAGTGCGGGTTTTGCTGTAAATGCGGGTATATAGAGTAACGGCCTTACCCCAGCAGTCCTCCCGGTAGCGGAAGGAATTGAATCGCTCCCTGTCCAAATCGTCGAACAGAGGATACGCGCCGGGGTCGATTTCCTCTAAATTCAAAGCGTCCGCCCCGTAGCCCGGCTGCAGACGGAAGGGATCATACCCTTCCTCCCCGCAGGGATGCCGCCCCAAAAGAAGATACCGCTCGATCAGCATGGTTTTCCCCCGATAGGTATACGGCGCGTAGCTATCCGTTCCTTCCATTCTCCTCCCCCTTTTCCAAGGTCTCCTCCACCAGCCTGCAGATATCGGCGATATTGCGGACGGACTGGATCCCCAGCTTCTCCTCCGGTATTTCGATGTGAAACCAATCCTCCAATTCGATGAGCAGCGCGATACAGTTCAGGCTGTCCAGCCCCGCGCCCTGCAAATCCTCCCGGAAGCCGGGTTCCTCTCCCGCTCCTATTTCCGCTTCCCCCTCCGGTTGTTCCTCTGTTTCCTTCTCCCGCCCTTCCTCCTGCCCCAAAACCCGGCGCAGCAGGGCGCGGATCTGCGGCTCGCAGGCGGGCCGGCCCTTTTTGGCCTCGTCAGGTGTTTCCATGCCCATCCCTTCCTTTCCGCAGAATTTTCCCGGAAGCGTTTTTCGGGATCTCCTTCACCACTTCGATCACGTCCGGGAGCTGGAAGCCGGGCAGACGCGCCTGGCAGACGCGGTACACCTCCGCCCTCGTCAGGTCGGTCGCCACCTGCAAGTGGATCCGCTGGCCCACCCGCTCGTCCCGCACGCCGAAGGCCAGCGCCTCGGCGATCCCCCGCTCTCCCCGCAGGGCGTTTTCGATCTCCTGGGGGTAGATGTTCATCCCCGAGCGGATAATCATATTGTCCCGGCGACCCCGGATATACAGCCGCCCGGCGCCGTCCCTTTCCGCCATATCGCCGGTGTGCAGCCAGCCGCCCTCCAGCGCCCTGTCCGTCGCCTCCGGCCGATTGTAATAGCCCTTCATGATGCTGGGACCCGCGAGCTGCAGCTCTCCGTCGACGATCCGCGCCCGCAGGGAATCCAGCGGCCTCCCCACCGACAGAGGCGCATCGTCAAACTGCTCCGGCGGCAGCCAGGCGGCCCGCGGGCTGGCTTCCGTCAGTCCGTATACATGATAGATCAGCGTTTGCGGGAAGGCCCCCCTCATCTCCTCCGCCACCGTCCGGGTCATGCACTCACCACTGACCGCCATCACCCGCAAAGGTGCCTTCCCGCTGCGGCGGATCAGCCCGGACAGATGATAGAACAAGGTGGGCGTGCCGCCCAGAACCGTGATTCCCCCCCGGCTGATCAGGCGGGACAGCCGCGCCGGATTGAACCCCGCTTCGGTGAAGGTGATCTTCACCCCCCGAAGCAGAGAAAACAGGAATTCCCCCGTCAGCACCGCGCAATGGTACAGCGGCCGAGCGATCAGGATGTGATCCGTGTCCTCCAGCCGGAAATAGGCTTCGATATCCCGAAGATTGGCCAGCAGGTTTTCCTGCGTGATCATGGCGCCTTTGGGATCCCCCGTCGTGCCGGAGGTGGACATAATCAGGGCGACGCCGGTCAGATCCTCCGGCTCCGGCCCCACAGGCGCCGCTTCCTCCACCCCCTTGTCCGTCAGCAGATGGGATAGCCTCATGCCGGCGATGATCTTCCGGGTATGGCTGTCGCCGTACCGGTAGGACAGCGGCACCGCTGTTTTCCCGGCGAAAAAGCAGGCCAGCAGCGCCCGGGCCGTATCCAGCTCGCTGCGGCAGAGGATCCCGTATTTCGCCCGGTCCAGGCCGCGTCCCATCCTTTCGGCCTCCTCCAGCAGCTCCCGATAGGTCATGACCCGGCGCTCATCCCCGATGGTCTGAGCGGGATGGGCCAGCATGCGCTCCTTGATATGGTCATACAGCATCCGGGGCCACCTCGCCGTATCGGGACATCAGCCGGTACAGATCCTCCACCCTTTCCAGCCCGGCGGGATCCAGATCGCTTTCCTCCAGCTCCACGCCGAAGGCATCTTCCAGCGCGATCATCAGCTCCACCATTTTCAGGCTGTCCACCCCCAGATCGCCCGCCAGCGCGCTGTCCCGCTCCGGCTCCCTCTCCAGGAAGCAGAGCTCCATCAAAATTTCGCTGATTTTGTCCTTCATGCCGTCCACCTCTTCAGTTTTTCGTTCAGTTCCCCCATCAGCGCCGCATCCAGATCCTCCAAGGCGCGGAGCAGCTCCGCCGTATGCCGGTCGGGCCCTCCCCGCAGATGGGCGTACCCCGCCCTGGCATAGAGCCGATCGATCTCGGGCAGCGCCCGGCCGATGAAATCCGTATCCACGTATTGTCCATAATAAGCCCGCATCCGGCGGCGCAGCAGCCCGTACACCCCCAGCAGATCCACCAACCGACCGGACGCGTTCTCCTGCCGGGCGGCCTCCTCCCGGTCCAGCGTCCCCGCTTTCTCCCCTTCGGGGCGGAACAGCCGCCTCTCCCAAAGACAATCCTTCATCTGCGCATCCAGCCCCCGATACAGGGTCAGCAGGAGAATTTCGTCGGCATAGGCCGCTGAGAAGGCGGCTTTCTCCAGCCGCAGCGTCTTTTCCGGAATATCGTTGTATAAAAGGAGAGCGTTGTCCCGCATCTCCACCCGGACATAGTGATCCTCCCGGAGACCCCGCGCCCGGAGGACGGAGGTGGTAAAGGAGGGCAGCACCCTGGCCAGTATCCACTGCTTCTCCCGGCGGTGGCGTAGCCCCTCCCACAGCCGCTCCCGATCCGCCATCCGGATCAGACGGACATGGAGCACGCCCAGCTCCGTCAGTTCGTCCTGTATCCGGGGCACCTCGTAAAAACGGTAGGGCTTCCCCCCCTCCCGCATGAAGAAGCCGACCAGCTTTTCCAGGGGCACGGCCGCGTTGTGATACAGCGGGCGGATGTCGTTCCCCTCCTCCCTGAGCAGGGCGAGGAGCTGATTTTCCACGCAGGACAGGCCGTATACCTCCTCAAACAAGCCCGTCCACCTCCCTCCTGATCCGTGCGGCGCACGCCTCCTCCGGCTGAAGGGTGGACAGCATGATGCCATGGCCCTCCTCCGCGGCCAGCGCCCGGTATTCCTCCCGCAGCCGATGCTGCAGAGCCAGATCGATGTACCGGTCCCTCTCCGCCGCACGGGCACGTACCCGCCGCACGGCGATATCCACCTCCACATCCAGGAAAAAGGCGAGATCCGGCCGGGGAATCTCGGCGGCGATCTCGTAGATCCAGCGGTCCCGCCGGTATCCCCTTGCCCGCAGGTTCGCCAGGCAGGAATAAAAATACCGGTCGCTGATGACCGTGTACCCCTCCTCCAGCTTTGGCAGGATCACCCGGTTGGAATGCTGCACCCGGTCGGCGGCGCACAGCAGCGACAGCGCCCGGTAATCGTAGGGCGCGTGATCCGGGGTATCCATATAGCCTCGGAAAATCGTCGTATTGCGCACGAAATCCGTGGGCTGCCTCGTCAAAAAAACGGGAACGCCCCTGCCCTCCAGATAGGCCGCCAGGCGGGCGATCTGCGTGGTTTTTCCGCAGCCGTCCAATCCGCAGAAGGTGATCAGTCGGCCCTTACAGCCCTTCTCCGCCAGCTTCAACCACATATATACGCTCCTTTCTGTCCGCGCAAAAGATCCAGTCGATCAAGTCCATATCGTAGCCGTACTGCCTGCGGCTCTGCGGGTCCAATATCCGGCGCATAAAGGTTTCATCCGCCGGACTGACCGTATCGATAAGCCTGTCCAGGATGCCGCTGCGGATGGAAAAAAGCGTTCTGGTGTGCCGGAGCGCATAGGCGCATTCTTTTTGCAGCCCATAGGCCTCCGCCCGTCTGCCCAGTTCCCCGGCCAGCTCCTCGTCCAGGAACAGCTCCGTCAGCAGATAGAGGTCGGCGTATTTGTATAGGGACTGATCCCTGCCCATCTCCACCCATGCCATCACCGTGGCCTCCTTGTACAGATGCGCGCAGAGATGCAGGATAAAATCCGGGAGAGACAGGGTGTATAAGCCGCAGCCCGGCATTGTCTCCCGGCGGCTCAACATCTCCCCCACCGCATCGCCTCCCCCCGCCTGATAATCCAGGGAGAAGTTCAGGTCAAGCTCCAGATATTCCATTCCCGGCAGCCCCATCCGCCGTACGAAGGGCACCGTTTCCCCGCGGTTCATCCGGGAGGATAGGATCTCCGCCCGGGCCGCCGGAACAAAGACGCCGCCGCGGACATAGCCGCGGGTGAAGCCCGCCCTTTTGAGCCGCTGGGCGGCGGGAGTGATATCCCCGGGACGCAGCAGGAGGTCGATATCGTTGGAGGTCCTCACCCCCTTGGGATATAGCCGCGCCAAAAGCGATCCTTTCAGCAGAGCGTAAGGAAAATCAGCGTCTCCCAGCAGCCCTTACAGCTCCTCCGTCGCCCGC
>CAKTTT010000142.1 GCA_934615635.1 uncultured Eubacteriales bacterium
TTTTAAATCCGACGCCCTGGATGTCATCCGCCAGGCGGTAGGGATTTTCCTTGATAATGCTGTACATCCGGGAACCGTATTCGTTGTAGATTTTGAGGGCCAGACTCATGGAGATGCCGTATTCCTGCAAAAACATCATGGCCTCCTGGGATATCGACCTCACCCCCCTGATCACCCACCGGGTGAAATTCGACGACTGTCTCGAATTCTTCGAGAACGACGACAAGTATCACAAGGATAAGATCAAGGTGATGATCGAGTTCTGATCTTCCTTCAAAGCCTGTCCATCGCCTCCTCCTCGCCCCCTTAAAAGGCCTGCGGGGGGGAGCCATTAATGCAAGGAGATGATATGTTTTGGATCGAACCAATTCGCGAAAGCTGTGGATCATTCTCGGGGTGATCGCCGTGGTGCTGATCGCTGCCATCGTCATCGTCTGCGTACTGGTCTTTGGCGGGGAAAAGAACCCCTCTCCCTCCTCCTCCGCTCCCTCCGATACCCCCTCCTCCACCTCTTCCGTCCCCGCCGCCCCCACCGTCACGGTGGAACGCTGGCTGGCGAATGAAATTTCCTTTACCAGCACGGTGGAATACGAGTGGCCCTATTATGGCGTGGTGCTGGATGTCCTCTTCAAAAACGCGGATACCGGTACGGAATTCACCATGCCCGCCTTCTGGGACGGCGGCTCCACCTGGAAGGTCCGCTATGCGCTGACCGAGGAAGGTACCTGGAGCTACCGCACCGTCTGCTCGGATGAGAAAAACACCGGCCTGATGAACCAGAACGGCGCCATCATCTGCAAGCCCTACTCCGGTGATCTGGAGATCTACAAGCGGGGTTTTGTCAAAACCGATCCTGACAAGCGATATTTTGTCTACGACGACGGCACCCCTTTCTTCTACCTGGGGGATACCCATTGGCATATGGCGCTGGAAGAGCTGGACAGCAACGGCGATTACTGCGACGACGATTCCATCACCTCCCGGTTCAAATACACCATCGACACCCGTGCAGAACAAGGCTTCACCGTTATTCAGTCGGAGCCCTTGGGCGAATACACGGCGAGCGACGGCAACAACTATTTCCACGGGATCTTTGACATCTTCTCGGAAGAGCTGCTGGAGCAGTTCCAGTATTACGACCGCTATTTCGCCTACATCGCGGAGAAGGGTCTGGTTCACGCCAACGCCCAATTCTCCTACGCGGATGTCCTGGGCAAATATATGAATACCCTCACCGATGATTTGCTGGAGAAGCTCTGCCGCTATTGGGTGGCGCGGTACGGCGCCTATCCCGTAATGTGGACTATGGCGCAGGAGTGCGACGACGACTACTACCACGACCGGGGAGATCAGCCCTATTTCGACGCCGAAACCAATCCCTGGAAAAAGGTCGCGGCTTATGTCTACAAGCACGATCCCTACAAGCATCCCCTGACCGCCCATCAGGAAAACGCCGTTTTCACCAAGGCTTCCAATTCCGCTTTCCGGAATGTGGAGGGGCATACCTGGTATGCCGCCCAATTCCAGGTGGGCGTCGGCTCCGTTTTCCCCAACAACGGCACCTTCAGGGATTACTGGCTCAACGGCCAAGGCAAACCCGCCGTGCTTTATGAAAGCGACTACGACCATTTCTGGACGGGTACCACCGGTGCCCGTGCCCAGGGCTGGGCCGCTTATCTGGGCGGAATGTACGGCTACGGCTACGGCTCTCAGAAAATCTGGAGCACCAACGAGAAGCCGGGAATCTGGGCCGGCGCTATCAAAGACAGCATTTCCAACGGCTACGACTACCTCACCAAAGAGGATATGGACATCACCTGGATGGAAAGCCTGCAGCTTCCCGCTGCCAAACAGCTTGGTTATATGAAGACCTTCTTAGGCGAGCTGGAATGGTGGAAGCTCCAGCCCACCCTGGGCGCTATCGCCGACTTTACGGCGGACAGCATCAGCGAGTATGCCATGGCCAGGGACGGCTCCAACACCGTTGTGATCTACTTCCTGAACAAAAGCACCAACACCGGCACGGTGAACGGACTGGATGACGGCTCCTATCAATTCACCTGGTTCAATCCCAGAACGGGAGAAAAAGCCGAGCCGGAAACGGTGACGGCCGCAGACGGTAAGTTCCGCCTGCCGAATAAGCCCGACGCCGAGGACTGGGTGGCCCTGCTGCAAAAGGCGTAACCCAAACCGCAACCGTTTTCGCAACATAAAAGAAGGCGCTAACAGATGTTAGCGCCTTCTCAGCTTGTTGAAACAGCCCGGCTTACGCCGTCCTGTTCTCCAAACTGATTGCAAGAGTGGGGAAAATCATCTGATTTTCCCCACTCTTGTCGCCTGCGGGCGGGTGATTGTTGCGCGAGGAGGGAACCCTGACGGTTCCAACAGTTGGGCAATCCCAACTGTACACACATCCCCCTCCCTCCGTGACATTTTATCGACAGTCTCAGAAGGTGCTGACATCCGTTAGCGCCTTCTTTCGCTTTGTATAAGTATGAGTTTTATATGAGTATGAGTTGTAGTTGTATGAGCCAATTGTATGAACCAACGGCTGATTCCACCCGCTGGGGAGAAGCGGCAAGGCCTAAGGGAAAAGGAATCCCTCTCATTGCCAAATAAAGCACGGGTCACGTCAACCCACAAAGAAGCAAAAGGAAGTCCGTCCCAATAGACGCAAAAAACTCATCCCACACCGTGGAGACAACCATTCCCGTAGCGATGTATCGCCATATGAGAAAAGGCAATCTTACAATCCAGAAGAAAGATAAAAGCCCTCTTGGAAAGATCGTGCGCTCATGGCGCGCCGATCAGAAGAAGAAGCACCGGCGCCATTTTCTTGCGCGACAGACACCGCAGAAAACCGCTTCGCCCCAATGAATTCCGCCCATCCGTTTCCCTACCCGCCTGTTTTCCGCTTATTTGTGATATTTGCCGCCGGAAGAAATCTGCATCGCGCGGTAAAGCTGCTCCAGCAGCATCACCCTCGCCAACTGATGAGGAAAGGTCATGGCGGACATGGAGATCCGCAGCCGCGCGGCGGCCTTGACCTCCTCCGACAGGCCCCAGGAGCCGCCGATTGCCAGCGCCACATGGCTGGTCCCTCCCACAGCCAGCTTCTCCAGCCGTCCGGCCAGCTCGGTGGAAGAGAGGCGCTCCCCCTCGATGCACAGCGCCCACAGCGCCGCGCCGGAGGGCACCCGGGCAAGCAGACGTTTTCCCTCCGCCCGCAGGCAGGAGTCGATTTGAGCGGGAGAGGGCGCTTCCGGCAGCCGTTCCTCCTCCACCTCGATCACCGAAATCCGGCAGAAAGCTCCCAGCCGCTTGCTATATTCGGCGCAGGCCTCCCGCCAATAGCTTTCCTTCAGTTTTCCGACGCATATGATTGAAACATTTAACATTGGTTAAAACTTCAGAACCGGCTCGGTATCGTATCTCGGCGCCACCCGCAGCACATAGTCCTGTCCTTCCTTCATCCCCGCCTCCGTCAGAGCGGCCTGGGAAGTGATGTACGCCACCTCGGGCGTATTGTTGTCCTTGCTCAGATGAGCCAGATAAAATCTGGTAACGCCGCTTTCCGCCAACCCCGGCAGCGTGGCAGCGCACACCTCGTTGGAAAGATGGCCGGTATCCGCCAGGATCCGGCGCTTGAGATAGTAAGGATAAGGACCATTTTCCAGCATCCGCACGTCATGGTTGGACTCGATCTGCACCAGATCGCAGCCGGACAGGGCGCAGCGTACCGTATCGCTCATGTAGCCCATATCGGTGGCCACCGCCAGCCGCCGATCGTCCGGTGTGCGCACCCGGAAACCCAGGCTTTCCCGGCTGTCATGAGAGGTGCGGAAAGCCTCCACCCACATCCCGGCGGCCTCCAGCCCCTCCTCCGGCATCTCGTCAAAAGCGCAGCCGCAGCCCAAGACCCCCGTCTCCACCAGCGCCTCCAACGTTCCGGGAGAGGCGAAAACCGGCATTCCATACCGCTTGGTGAGAATTTTAAGACCGCAGACATGGTCCGAATGCTCGTGGGTGACGAAAATCGCCGCAATGGTCCGGGGATCGATGCTCCGGTCATGCAGCGCCGTTTCAATCCGCCGCGCGCTGACGCCGGCATCGATGAGGATCCCGCCTTCCGGCGTGCCTATGTAAGCGCAGTTCCCACTGCTGCCGCTGAATAAGGGACAGTATCGTGCCACAACCGTCCGCCTCCCATCCGCTGAGATATAACCAAAGGGCTGCCGCAATGTCACTTGCGACAGCCCTATCCAATTTTAAAGAGCCTGCCGGAGCGCCGCGTCGGGAATCGAAACCATTCGGATGTTGGCTCCCAAGGCCGTCAGTTTTTCCTCCAGATTTTCATATCCCCGTTCAATATGATGGATTTCCTCAATCTCCGTCGTGCCCTTCGCCACCAGCGCCGCGATCACCAGCGCCGCGCCTGCGCGAAGATCCACTGCCTTCACAGGGGCCGCCGTAAGCTGATCCACCCCTTGTATCACCGCCACCTTTCCGTCCACCTGCGCCTGGGCGCCCATCCGCCGCAGCTCGTCGATATAACGGAAGCGGTTTTCAAAAATGCTCTCGGTGATGATGCTGGTTCCCTCCGCGATGGAGAGCAAAACCGCCGCCTGGGACTGCATGTCCGTGGGGAAACCGGGATGCGGCATGGTTTTGACGTTGCAGTGGCGAAGAGGCCCGGTGCGTCGCACCCGGATGGAATCGTCGAATTCCTCGATCTCGCCGCCCATCTCCTCCAGTTTAGCCGTAATGGATTCCAGATGCTTGGGGATCACTCCCTGAAGTAAAACGTCTCCGGCGGTGGCGACGGCCGCCGCCATATAGGTCCCCGCCTCGATCTGGTCGGGGATGATGGAGTAGCTGGTACCGTACAAATGCTCCACGCCCCGCACCTTGATAACGTCGGTGCCGGCGCCCCGGACATCCGCCCCCATGGAGTTGAGGAAGTTGGCCAGATCCACCACATGGGGCTCCTTGGCGGCGTTTTCGATGATGGTGGTGCCCCGGGCCTTGACGGCCGCCAGCATGATGTTCACCGTGGAGCCCACCGTCACCATATCCAGATAAATGGAGTTGCCGATCAGCCGCGGGGCGTTGACCTCGATCATGCCGTGCTCCACCGGCGCCACGTCCGCGCCCAGAGCGGTGAACCCCTTGAGATGCTGGTCGATGGGCCGCAGGCCGATCGGGCACCCCCCGGGCATGGAAACCCGTGCCTTGCCGCATCGGCCCAGCAGGGCGCCGATAAAATAATAGGAAGCGCGCATATGCCGGGCGAGATCATGGGGTACGACGTGGGTGCGGATGCCGCGGGGATCGATATCCACCGCGTTTTTATTGATGCGGCGCACCTCGGCGCCCAGGGAGGACAAAATCTCCAGCGTCGTGGAGACGTCGGCAATGTTCGGTATATTTTCAATACGGCATACGCCGTCGGCTAATATGGCTGCGGGAAGAATGGCAACCGCCGCATTTTTGGCGCCGCTGATATCCACCTTGCCAACCAAGCGGTTCCCACCCGTGATGATATATTTTTCCAAATGGCCACACTCCCCCGGAATTTTAACATTCCTATTATATCACCAAACAGGAAAAAATCAAACCAAAAATATTGTCACCCTTTCGATTTTCTCCCGGCAATTCCATACAACCCTTCAAAGCCTTGTCCGAAGCGGTTTTCCGGCCTCGAACCGATTTTTCGCGTCAATTTCCAATTTTTTCAAATCCACCGATCAGTCTCCGAAGGTCATACCGATCTCCCGGGCCATCTGGACGGCCGTACAAGCGGGCGGAACCTTCTTCAGCTTCCCAGCCACCTCCTCCAAAGGAACCGGCACGATCTCGTTGTTGATCATGGCGCACATACAGCCGAAATGCTTTTCCCGTATCAGCCGGGCCGCCGCAGCTCCCAGCATGGTGGCCAGCATCCGGTCGTAGGGGCAGGGTGGCCCTCCCCGCTGGAAATGGCCCGGGACGCACACCCGGGTTTCCGCCCCCACATAGGGCTCCAGCTCCTCCGCCAGCCTATAGGCGATGGACGGATAGCTCTCCGCCGCCCGGGTGGCCGCCAACGCTTTTTTGCTCAGGCCCGCTTCCTCTCTGGACAGCGCCCCCTCCGCCACCGCGAGGATGGAAAAGCTCTTCCCCTGCTTTCTGCGGCGCTGGACGGCGGCCCCCACCTTGCGGATATCGTAGGGGATCTCCGGCAGCAGCACGATGTCCGCCCCGGCGGCGATTCCCGCGTGAA
>CAKTTT010000143.1 GCA_934615635.1 uncultured Eubacteriales bacterium
TGTCCCGGTAGGCCTCGGCCGAAACCTGCTGCGCCCGGCAGTAGTCCTCGAAATCCGCCAGCACCATGTAGGGATCCCTGGTGGTGAGGGAGGTGGCGATATCCGCGAAGCTGCGGCCGTCAAAGCCCTTGAACAGCATATCCACGGCCCGGTGGATGTGCGGATTGCCGTTGTAAAGGGCCTGCGGGTTATACCCCTGGGCCTTGAGCTGCTCCACCTCCTGGGTGCGCATACCGAACAGGAAGATGTTGTCCGGCCCCACCTGATCGTAAATTTCCACGTTGGCGCCGTCCATGGTGCCCAGAGTCAGGGCGCCGTTCATCATCAGCTTCATGTTGCCGGTGCCGCTGGCCTCGGTTCCCGCCAGGGAAATCTGCTCGCTGATATCCGCCGCGGGCATCAGCAGCTCCGCCAGGGAAACCCGGTAATCCTCCAGATACACCACTTTCAGCTTATCCCGGACGGCCGGGTCGGCGTCGATCATATCCGCCAAAGAGCAGATGAAGCGGATGATCTCCTTGGCCAGAAAATAGCCGGGAGCAGATTTGGCGCCGAACAAATAGGTGCGGGGGGTAAACGCCATGCCCGGATTATCCTTGAGCTGCAGATAGGTGTGCAGGATATGCAGGGCGTTGAGGTGCTGGCGCTTGTATTCATGAAGCCGCTTGACCTGCACGTCGAAGATAGCGTCCGGATCCAGCGTCACGCCGGCGGTCCGCCGCACATATTCCGCCAGCCGGAGCTTATTGCGGCGTTTCACCGCGGCAAAGTCCTCCAGAGACGCTGGATCGTCCGCAAAGGCGCGCAGCTTGGCCAGCTCCCCGGCGTCCAGCGCAAAGCCGTCGCCGATCCGCTCCTCTAAGAAGGCGGTAAGCGCCGGGTTGGCCTGGCACAGCCACCGCCGATGAGCGATGCCGTTGGTGACGTTGCAGAATTTTTCGGGCATCATGTCGTAGGCGTCCTTGAACACCTCATGCTTGACGATCTCGCTGTGCAGCTTGGACACGCCGTTGACCGAATGGCAGGCCGCCACGCAGAGGTTGGCCATCTTGATGAAGCCGTAGCTGATGATGGCCATGCGGCTCACCTTTTCCCGGTCTCCACCGGTGGCCTCCATCATCTGGGCGCTGAAGCGGTTGTTGATTTCCCGGACAATCTGATAAATCCGGGGCAGCCGCTGGCTGAAGAGATCCTCCGGCCAGCATTCCAATGCCTCGGCCATCACCGTGTGATTGGTGTACGCCACCGTACCGCAAACCAGCCTCCAGGCATCCTCCCAGGAATAACCGCATTCATCCAGCAGAATACGCATAAGTTCGGGGATCGCCAGGGTGGGGTGGGTATCGTTGATATGAATGGCGGCGCTGTCCGCCAGGTTATCCAGGGTGCCGAACTGGGCCAAATGCCGCCGCACGATGTCCTGGATAGAGGCGGAAACCAGGAAATACTGCTGGGACAGCCGCAGGGATTTTCCCTCCCGGTGGTTGTCGGCGGGATACAGCACCTGGGTGATCACCTCCGCCATGGCCTTCTGCTCCATGGCCCGCATATATTCCCCCTGATTGAATAGGGACATATCCATCCCCGGGGCGGTGGCCTTCCACAGCCGCAGGGTGGATACCCCCCGGCCGTCCTTGCCGGCCACCATCATGTCGTAGGGCTGGGCCACCACCACCGTGGCGTCCTCATGCTCCACATGGTGCAGACCGTTTTCTCCCCACCACTCCCGGATATGCCCGTCGAAGCGGACCTCCTTGGCCAGCTCCGGCCGGGGAAGCAGCCAGCATTCGCCGCCGGGCAGCCAGAAATCCGGCAGCTCGGTCTGCCAGCCGTCCACCAGCTTCTGGCGGAAGATGCCGTATTCATACAGCAGGGAATAGCCCACGGCGGGGATAGAGGAGGTGGCGAGGGCATCCAAAAAGCAGGCGGCCAATCGCCCCAGGCCGCCGTTGCCCAGCCCCGCATCCGGCTCCAGCTCATACAGCGTCTCCAGCTTGACGCCGAATTCCTCCAGCACCCGCCGGGCCTCCTCGGTCAGGTTGAGGTTATACAGGGTGTTTTTCAGCGACCGGCCCATGAGGAACTCCATGCACAGGTAGTACACCTGCTTGGAGCCCTGCTCCCGGGTTTTGGCCATGTATTCCACCCGGCGGCCCCGCATCATATCCCGCAGGACCAGCGCCAGGGCGTTGTAGAAATTTTCATCGGTGGCCTCCTCCGGCTGCACCGAAAAGTTGTGCAGCAGCTTGCCCACCAGCATGGCGCGCAGATCCTTCTCCGGCACCAGAGCGGCCTCCTGCGGAGCCTGGGCCGTCTTTTTGACCGATTTCCGGGCTGGAGTCTTGGCGGCTTTGGCCGCTGTCTTTTCCGCCGGGCCGGCTGTCTTTTTTGTGGGTGTATTTTTAGCGGGCATAATTCTTCCATTCCTTTCCGTACCCCGGGCCATCCGAAAGCGGCGCGGGATCATCTCACGGGGTGGGTTTCATCCGACCGGCTTCGCCCCATATGGCGGAGACCCTGCCGGCGGCTGCCGACACCGTTAGTCTGAGCCGGCTTCCCTCCCATTATATATTATATGTCGATTATTTGCAATGGTTTTAGCTTATATCCAAAAAGAGTTAACAAAAATGTAAAATAAACCCTTTTTTTCGTTATATTATACAAATATACAGTCGTTTTCACTCGTAATAAATGCGCTTTGGCGGCGATCCCTCAAAGCCGGGCTGACGGCGGATCTCCCCCTTGGGGAAAGTGGGCTTATGCGCAGCAGGAAGGAAGGCGCGGGGACACAGGGGGAGGCGGCGGTTCCACATAGGCAGCCCAAATCCCTCCGGGGGCCGTCTGCCTGTACGGCCAACCGCCCCTCGCCTCGGCCCTGGCCGCCCCATCCTCTTATGACCGCGGCTCTGCCGATCCCTTGGGCTTTACCACCACGCCCCCGCGCAACCCCCATATCCGTTGCCGAACCGGTCATGGTCATCCGTGCGCAGGCGGCGGGAAGCCGGATTTAAAAGGGCCGGCCGCGCCCGCCGTGGCCTCGGAAAATTTTCTCTCACCGGCTCGCGTGAAATCGGCCATTACAAGAAATAATGAAGCAAAAATTGCCATTATACTTGAATGTTAAAAGGCGTTGCTTGTAGCAACGGGCAATTCTTCATATAATTGTGGTAATAGCCGAGAGAAAGGAGGTTAACCCTATTGCTTAACGAAAACATTAAAGCAATTAGAAAATCAAAAGGTCTTTCACAACAAGAACTTGCTATCAAGCTGAACGTGGTGAGACAAACAATTTCCAAATGGGAGCAAGGATTGTCCGTTCCCGATTCTGATATGTTGGTATGCATATCGGAAGTGCTTGAAACACCCGTAAGCACCTTGCTCGGAGAAACTGTCGTTGAAACGCAGGTTGATAACTTCAAGGCGATTTCGGAAAAATTGGAGGTGATAAACTTGCAACTGGCGCAAAGGAAAACCGCGAGAAGAAAAATTCTTCATTGGCTGCTTATCTCATTGTGTGCGGTCATAGTAATCATTTCTGCGGTTCTAATAGTAATAAATAGTCCTTACTTGGGTTGGGATTATAGCAGTCCTGAAACCGCCGTTCTCGGAGTAGCCTTTCATTCATTTGAATGGCTGTTTGTCAGAGTAGCGCCGATTATCTTTATTGGTGCAATCATTGGAATTTTCTTCATGTGGAAGAAGGAATAAATCCACCTTGTTTTATGGGTGAAACTCTGTTTTAGAAGCTCTGTTTATCGAGTAAACAGCAAAGCCAGCCGGAGCAGTCAACGGCAAGATGAACGGGCTGTACTGCTTGTATGTCCATTTGCTGTGCGCTATGCTATTCGCCATAAAGCAACGCCTTTCCCGGTATAATGACGCGTGTTCAAGCCGTCAAAAAGAAAGGAAAGGTGTTGCTTTTTTGCTTGAGCTTTTAATCCCACCCGCCTAGCACGCGGTTCTTTCTTGAGGTCTACGTTACGCGTAGTCCTCTGCTCCCTTAAGCCGAAAAAAGCGCCGCAGAAAAATCTGCGGCGCTTGCCTGTGCTCTCCTTTGGTTCGCCGTCCGGGCAAAACCGGAGCGTTTCCCTTATTCCTCTTTGTCCCAAAGCCTGGGGAAAGGCGGAATGTGATAAACACCCGGCGTCAATCCTTCCGCTCGTCCCCCCAGAAGAACAGGGCCACCGTGCCGGGGCCGGTATGGCTCCCGATCGTGGTGCCGACACTGTAAATCTCCACCCGCCCGTTCAGCTTGGGAAACCGCGCCTCCACCATATCCGCGACCGCCCGGGCGTCCTCATAGCAGGCGGATTGGGAAATATAGCATTTCCCGTCGTAATCCAGCCCTCCCTGGGCGTGCTCTTCCATCCGGTCCACGATCTCCTTGACGGCGTTTTTCTTCCCCCGCAGCTTTTGCCGGGGGATCAGCCGGCCCAGAGAATCCATATTCAACAGCGGGCAGATTTTCAGCACCGTGCCGAACCAGCCCGCCGGCTTGGAGATGCGCCCTCCCTTGACATAAAAGCTCAAATCGGTGGAGAAGAACCAGTGGTGGAGCTCCAGCCTATGGTTGTTGGCCCAGGCGTACACCTGATCGATCCCCATGCCGCTATCCCGCAGGTCGGCCAGCTTATCCATGAACAGGCCGTAGCCGGAGGAAGCGCCCAGCGAATCCACAATATAGATCTTCCGGTCCGGATATTGCTCCTGCAGCGTTTCCTTGGCCACATTGGCGGAGTTATAAACGCCGGACAGGCCGGAGGAGAGGCAGACGTGCAGCACATCCAACCCCTGCTCCAGGAAGGGGGTGAAATAGCTGATGAACTCGTCCGCATTGACCTGGGAGGTTTTGGTCTCCGCGCCCTTGGCCATGGCATCATAGAACCGTTCGAAGGAGATGGTTTTCCCCAAGTCATCCGGATAGGGCTTGCCATCCAGATAAAAATGAAAACAGATGTAAGAGATGTCCCTGGCCCGGAAATGCTCCTCCGTCAGGTCGGCGGTGGAGCAGCAGCTAAGCATAAAATCTGACACGGATGATTCCTCGCTTTCCTATGCAATGATCGGCGGAGCCCCCCGTCAAAGGCCCTTGAGAAATATTGTATCTGGTATCGGCAAAAAAATCCATTTATAGCTGCGTCCCCACGCTCTATAAGGCGCGGGGAGGACACTGGAGATGCAAAAAGCGGACTCTCCAATTCCGAGAGTCCGCGAAAAAGCGCCTATTCCGGCGTATTCACTCCTTCTTCCGCTGGGGCTTGGGACGAATGCGGAAGCTGAGACAGGTGATAATCTGCGCGGGGATGCCCAGCAGAAAGAGAATCCACCAATTCCGCCGCCACACGGACAGATAGACCGTGGCCAGCAGGCTCCAGTTCAGGGCGGAGATGATATACAGATTGGCTTTGCGCTTCCCCCACACAGAATTCATCACCAGCAGCACGGTCAGCGAAACGGGAAGCGCGTATACAAAGGAAAGCCACTGGATCTGGCCAAGAAGATAGAACACGATAAAAACAAACAGCGCCGCCGTCCACACCCCGATGAAGGAAATGAGGGCCACGGTTCTGTGATTGATGCGCCGCGGGGGTATTTTTTGGGATTTCTCCTCCGCATGCTCGTGAAGCAGATAGTCCACGGTCACGCCGAAAAGCTGGCTGAGCTGCAGCAGGACACCCGCGTCCGGCACCGCCTCTCCCCGTTCCCAGCGGGAAATCGCCTTATCGGAATAATTCAGCTTCTCCCCCAGCTCCAACTGCGTCATATGGTTGGCGGTGCGCAGCGACACAATATTGGCGGCTACGATCCGCCTCAACGCCCCCATGTCCATCCTTTTCCTCCTTTCGGCCTTTCGCCGCAATCCGCGGCGTGTTTTTTCGGCCGCTTGATACGCGGCGATCATCCCATCGGCTGATCCGGGGGCGCGGCCGGGATCCGGCCGCCCCCTTGCGCCTCCGGCGCTCCCCCTCTTCCATGGCGCCCGCCCGGCCGCTCCCGATTTATCCCCCCTCCTCCTTCGCCGATGAGAGAGGAAAAGCGGGCGGGCGGAAGCCCGGAGAGGGACCGGCCGCTCTTTATGCCGTACCGAACGACCGGGGCTGCGCTTATCCGGCGAAGGGATCCGCCGGCATGGGAGACATCTTCGCGGGACTTCCGGCCACCGCTTCTTCTTTACGCACCGTCGTCATCCTCCCGCAGCCCCGCCAGGATTTTTTCCACCCGTTCCC
>CAKTTT010000144.1 GCA_934615635.1 uncultured Eubacteriales bacterium
GAACAAAAAGAGGGCGGTGCCCCGTTTCCCGCGTCAAAGGGAACATCCTTCCCGCCGCCTCGTCCGAATAGGCGCCGGCGCAGCCCTGGCAGACCACCCGGGCCTTGTCCGCCGGCAGCAGCGCCCGCGCCGCGCCCTCCAGCGCCTCCCGCAACGGCCGTCCGGCGCCCAGCACCCGATGCTGCAGCGCCCTGGATACATCCATGGTGGAGGAAAATACCAACGCCGCCGCTTCGGCGTATTCCCCCCGTCCCTCCTCCCGGCAGGCGGCGCGCACCCGGTCCAAAATCTGTCCTTCCCGTTCCGCGTTCAACACCGGCAGGCCCCGGGCCGCCTTATAAGCGGCCACCCGGAGGGAACAATCCATCCGGCGGCAGAGCAGGGGGAGGAGCTGGGCGTCGATGGCGTCGATCTCCTCCCGGATAGCCTTCAAATCCTCCATAACGATCCTCTCCTTTTCAGGGCCGCAGCGCGCAGGCCTCGCTTTCCAGCAGATCCAGCAATCCCAGAGCCAGGGCCGCCTCCACCACGGGAACCGCCCGGGGGACGATGCAGGGATCGTGCCTTCCCTTGACGATCAGCTCTGCTTCCCGGCCGGTTTCCAGATCCACCGTCCGCTGCTTCTGCCCGATGGAGGAGGTGGGCTTGATCACCACCCGGCAGAGCAGGGGCATCCCGTTGGTAATGCCGCCGGTGACGCCGCCGTTGTGGTTGGAGGTGGTGACGACAGCCCCCTTTTCGTCGTAAGCATAAGGGTCATTGGCCTGGCTGCCCCGAAGAGAGGCGAAGCCGAAGCCCTCCCCGAACTCCACACCCTTGACCGCGGGAATACCGAACAGCAGCGGGGCCAGCCGGTTTTCCACCCCGTCGAACATGGGAGATCCCAGACCGGCGGGCAGTCCCACGGCAGCGGCCTCGATAACGCCGCCGACGCTGTCCGCCTGCAGACGGGCCTCCTCCACCGCCGCCCGGAGAAAAGGGGCCTTGTCGGGATCCAGCAGGGGCAGGGGGCCGGCCTGAGACAGCGCCCGCAGGGTTTCCGCCTGGAGGTTCACGGGGTCGAAGCGGGCGTCCTCCACATCCGCGACCCGCAGGATGTGAGCGCCCACTGTAATGCCGCGCCGCTCCAGAATCTGGCGGCAGACAGCGCCGGCGCACACCAGCGGCGCGGTGAGGCGGCCGCTGAAATGGCCGCCCCCCCGGATATCGTTATACCCGTCGTACCGCACATGGCCGGGATAATCCGCATGGCCGGGGCGGGGCAGGCGGGTCAGGTTGCCGTAATCTCCGGACCGCTGGTTCTCATTTTGAATAATCATCGCCAGCGGTGCGCCGGTGGTGCGGCCGTTCAGCACGCCGGACACCAGACGGGGAACATCGCTTTCCCGCCGGGTGGTGGCGGTCTGATCCCGTCCGGGGGCCCGGCGGTCCATCTGCCGCAGGATTTCCTCCATGCAAAGAGGCTCCCCGGCGGGCAGGCCGTCCAGCACGCAGCCGATGGCTTCCCCATGGCTTTCCCCAAAAATAGACAGGCGCACGCGGTTACCGATGGTCGACGACATGGGCGTTTCCTCCGATTCTGTTGAAGTCTTCAAAAAATCCGGGCCAGCTTTTCTCCACGCTATGGGGATCGGTGACCTCCACAGCCTCCTTGCATCCCAGGGCGGCCACGGCCATGCTCATGACGATGCGGTGATCGTTCCAGCCGGGAACCCGTCCCCCCTTCAGCCGGGGGACCCCCTGGATGACCAGACCGTCGGGCCGTTCCTCCACCCGTCCGCCCAGCAGCGCCAGGCACTGGGCCGTCGCGGCAAGCCGGTCGCTTTCCTTGAGCCGCAGGCGCGCGGCGTTGCGGATGACGGTGGTTCCCTCCGCCAGTGCGGCAACCGCCGCCAGCACCGGCACCAGATCCGGGATTTGGGAGGCGTCGATCTCTATCCCCCGCAGAGCCGCCCGACGGCAGCGCAGGGTATCCTCCACCCAATCCACCTCGGCCCCGAAGTCGCGAAACAGCTTCCAGGCCGCCCGGTCCCCCTGCGCGGAATCCCGGTTCAGCCCAGTGAGGATCACCTCCCCGCCCAGCGCGCCCGCTGCCAGCAGGAACGCCGCCTGGGACCAATCCCCCTCCACCCGGGTATCCACGGGGCGATAGCTTTGACCGCCGGGGATATGCCAGCCGTCCCGGGTTTCCTCCACCCGGATGCCCGACCGGGCCAAGGTCTCCAGCGTCATCCGGACATAGGCGGCGGATTCCAGGGGCGTGGTCAGCCGTATATCGCTGTCCTCCCGGCAGAGGGGGAGAGCGAACAACAGCCCTGAAATAAACTGGCTGGAGACGTCGCCGGGAAGCGCATACCGGCCGCCCCGCAGCCGCCCTTCCAGCGTCAGGGGCAGCCCGCCGGCGCCGCGAAGCGCGACGCCGTGGGCGGGCAGGCAGTCAGCATAGACGCCCAGCGGGCGCTGGGGCAGCCGGCCCCGGCCGATGAAGGTGGCGGGGATCCCCTTGGCGGCAAAAACCGGCAGCAGCAACCGAAGGGTGGAGCCGCTTTCCAGGCAGTCCACCACCGGCGCTTCCCCCTCAATAGGAAGCGCGGCCCGGGTGATCGACACCTCTTCCCCTATCTGATGCACGGCGGCGCCGAGCGACTCCACCGCGCCCAGGGTGGCCCGCATATCCGCGGAAGGCAGCACCCCCTCCACCCGTCCCCCACCCGCCAGGGCCGCGCAGATCAAGGCGCGGTGGGCGGCGGATTTGGAGGGAGGGGCGGCCAGGCTTCCCGTGATGGCGGAGGGGTGGATACAGGCGATGGCTTCCATAGATTCCTCCTGATTTGTCCGGGGGCGGTAGCGCCGCCGGAAAATGGTGCGGGGAAGGGGAGATTGGTGCAAAGGCGGCGCGACAGGGCCGCCCTCCCGATGATCCGCGCCCCCCGCGCGAGACAGCCGTAGGGAGACAGGCGGGAATTCCGACAATCTGTCGAGCAATCTGTCGAGCCTCCCCGCGCCTTGCCGCATTCTGTGGCGGCCGGAAATAGGCGGGGCTGCGTTCCCCTGAGGGAGGCGGGCGCATTGGTGTCCCGGACGCCGCGGTCACGGGACCCCCCGGCGGGGCGAAGATGCGCGGAAGGCCTCCGGCCCCGACCGCAGGGGCCGCCTTTTCTTGTAACGGACCCCCGGCAAAGGCGGAGGGGGGAGGGGAAAAGAGTCTCCCGTCAGCCTTCGCTTTCGGCATGAAACGAAGCGAGTCGCTGACAAAAAATCTTCCTATCAGCTAAACGCCAGCAGCAGAGGAGATGTGCCCGTTTACGGGCGGCGGAGCTAGTGAGGCAAGGGAAAAATATCATTCAGCGCGTCTTGAGCTGCCCGCCGGTATCAGGCCCTCTAGCACCCGCTCATGCCTCCGGCTGTACCGCAGCTTTTGACCTGCTTAACGCAGCGGCTCCCCTGAAGGAAACCGCCCGCCGGACACCACGCGTTACAGCTCCTCCCCCCGGAGGAAGCCGCCCAGAAGGGCCACCGGCATACGGTAGAGGAAGCCCTCCCCGATGCGCCTCAGCAGGGCCAGGTCGATGTCCGTGCCGCTGCGCTTCTTATCCAAAGCCACGCCCGGGAGATAATCGTCCAGGGTGGCCGTGTCCGCGATGGGCAGACCGTGCCGCTCCAAAACGGCGCAAATCCGCTCCACTGTTCCCTTTTCGGTCAGCCCCTGCCGCTGGGAGGCCTCGGTGATCAGCACCATGCCCAACGCCACCGCCCGGCCATGGCTCAGGGCGCTGTAGTCGTAATATTTCTCCAGCGCGTGCCCCATGGTATGGCCGAAATTCAGCAGCTTGCGCTCTCCCGTCTCGTTTTCATCCCGTTCCACCACGCCCCGCTTGATATCGATGGCCTGGAGGATGGTCTGCTCCAGCTGCTCCGGACGCACGGCCTCCCCGCTTTCCAGGCGGCTGAAAAAGTCCGCGTCCTTGATACAGGCCGCCTTGATGATCTCCGCCATGCCGTCGGCAAAGACGGCGGGGGAGAGGCTTTCCAGGGTATCCGGATCCGCGATGACCCGCACGGGCTGCCAGAAGGCGCCCACCAGGTTTTTCCCCTGGGGGATATCCACGCCGGTTTTCCCTCCCACCGAGGAATCCACTTGGGCCAGCAGGGTGGTGGGGATCTGCACAAAATCCATTCCCCGCAGCCAGGTGGCGGCGGCGAAGCCGGTCATATCCCCCGTGACGCCCCCGCCCAGCGCCACCAGCAGATCCTTGCGGGTGAAGCCGCCGACCGCCAACCGGCCGTAGATTTCCGCGATGATCTCCAGCCGCTTGTTTTCCTCCCCGGCGGGGAAGGTAAACACGGCGGTCTGGTACCCCGCCTCCTCAAAGGAGCGGGCGGCTGCCCCCGCGTAAAGGGGAAATACATGGGAGTCGGTGACAATCAGCGCCCGCGAGCCGCCGTTGACCTCCCGGCTCAGGGCGCCCGCCTGCTCCAGCAGTCCCCGTCCCACTAGAATATCATAAGCGCGGGCGGTGTTCACCCGTAATGTTTTCATAAGCACTCATCCTTTCCCAGCTATTGGCAGGGCGCCACGGCAAAGAAAACCCAGATCCGCATCCCCGGTGTTTCCCAGACTGCGGGCGTGCCCCTTGGGACAATAACGGCCCTTTCCCGGCGACAGCCCCTCTTCTTCCCCGCCCGGCAATACTATACGGCATTGCGAGGAGGGAGGCCAATGGAGACCCCCGGCGCCAATCCGCCCCGCATGATCCGGTTGTATTCGTCCGCGTACATACGGGCCAGGGTATCCCTCTGCCCGCCGTAAAAGCCTCGAATGACCGTCTCGTCCATCGTCTCAAAGTCAAGTCTCATCCTCCGCCCCCGCCTTTCGCATCTGCAGCGATTCCTTGATCTCCCGGCCCCGGCGGAGAACCTCCTCTAACCGGGGACGGTCTCCCGCCGCCACCGCATCCCGGCAGGCGGAAAGGTTGCGGATCAGGCCGTCGATCTCCTGCGTCAGGTGGGCGGCGTTGAGGAGGAACAGCTCGCTCCACAGCTTCTCATCCACCGTGGCCACCCGGGAGACGTCCCGGTAGCTGCCGGCGGAATAGCCCTCGTGCTCCAGGCAGGCGGGGGATTTGACATAGGCGCCGGCCAGCACATGGGGAAGCTGGCTGGTGAAGGCGATCAGCCGGTCGTGGTCGTCGGGGGTGGTCACGGTGATCCGGCCGCAGCCCAAGGCGGCGGCCAGCTCCCGCAGCAGGGCAATCGCCGCCGGAGAGGTGTCCTCCTCAGGGGTGAGAATATAGCTGGCGCCCTGAAACAGGTCGGCATCCGCGTTGTCGAAGCCGCTGTGTTCCTTCCCCGCCATGGGGTGGCCGCCGATGAAATGGAGCCCGGCTTCCCGGCAGAGGGGGGAGCACACCTCCACCACCGCCCGCTTGACCCCGCAAACATCCGTGACCACCGTTCCCGGCAGGAGCAGCGACCGGTTTTCCCGCAGGAAAGCCATCGCCGTCTCAGGGGACAGGGCCAGAACCAGCAGCTCCGCCTCCCGGAGCAGCTCCGGCCCGCCCGCCTCGTCGGCCGCCCCTCTTTCCAGGGCGGCCCGCAACACGGACGGATCCCGGTCGATCCCCAAAATCCGGCAGCCGCGCCGGCGCAGCGCCAGGGCCATGGAGCCGCCGATCAGTCCCAGCCCCGCTATGGCTATCGTGAGCCGCTTCATATCGTCATCGCCTTTCTGCCGGCAGGGATTCCGCCAGCGGCGGATTCATTTCCTTGCCGAACAGGCCCGCCACCCCGCGCAGGCGGTCGGCCAGCGCGTCGAACTGATCGGGGGTGATGGATTGGGCGCCGTCCGAAAGGGCGTGGGGCGGGTCGTTGTGCACCTCGATAATCAAGCCGTCCGCCCCCGCCGCCAGGGAAGCCAGCGCCAGCGGCTCCACCATCCAGGCGATGCCGGCGGCGTGGCTGGGATCCACCACCACCGGCAGATGGGAATGCTTTTTCAGCAGCGGCACGGCGGAAATGTCCAGGGTGTTGCGGGTCATGGTTTCAAAGGTCCGTATGCCCCGCTCGCAGAGGATCACCCGCTCGTTGCCCGAGGCCATGATGTATTCCGCGCTCATCAGCAGCTCCTCGATGGTGTTGGCCAGCCCCCGCTTGAGCAGGATGGGCTTGTCGCATTTCCCCAGCTCCTTGAGCAGCTCGAAGTTCTGCATGTTCCGC
>CAKTTT010000145.1 GCA_934615635.1 uncultured Eubacteriales bacterium
AGCTGGTGAGCGGACTTGAACCGCTGACCTGCTGATTACGAATCAGCTGCTCTACCGACTGAGCCACACCAGCAAATAAATAAAAGGCTTTCTCTTCCTTCCGGCTGACGCTTCTACACGGCTACAGCACACCGGAGGATGAAAAGACGACTTACGCAACGCTTATTATAGCAAGGAGAGCGGGTTGCGTCAAGGATTTTTTCAAAAACAGCCCACAGTCGGCCTCATGTGTTTGGGGGAGGAGGAGGGGAGGGGAGAGAGGGGAGAGGAAGGACCCGCCTCGGACCCCTTACTTCCTCTCTCCGATAGGCGGCTGGCGGCGGTATGCGGCGCTTTCGAGATCTGGCAGCCCTGCGGCGATTTTTCATCGGCTGTCCGCGCCGGGTTCCGCTTCCATCGGAGGCGGCCCGTCTATCCCGGCGGCAGCGCCTCCCGGGCGAAACCGGCGCCTATGCCCAGCGCGGCAGCCAGCAGAATCACCGCGATGGGATGCCATTTCCGCTTCCACAGCAAAAAGGCCGCCAGGATAAAAATTGGGGTGATCCAAAGAATGTCCGAGGAAAGCAGCCCCCGCCAGGTTACGGCGGGCAGGGCAAAGGCCGTGCGCCCCACCGAAAGGGCCGCGGCCCCGATCAGGCCCACCACCATGGGCCGCAGCCCGTTCAGCACCCCCTGTACAGGCGCGCTCTTGGCAAAGCGGGTGAATACCCGGGCAATCAACAGAATGATCAGGAAGGAGGGCAGCACCACCCCGAAGGTGGCGCAAAGCGCGCCGCCGATCCCGCCGGCCTCCATGCCCACATAGGTGGCGATATTCACGGCAAAGGGGCCGGGGGTGCTTTCGCTCACCGCGATGAAGTTTATCAATTGCTCATCCGTCATCCAGCCGGCGCCCACCACCTCCGCCTGAATCAGCGGGATCATGGCGTAGCCGCCGCCGAAGGTGAAAGCGCCGATTTTGAGAAATACGAGGAACAGGCGGAGAAAAATCACGGCTGCTTCCCCCCCTTCCCGCGGCAGAGCAGCATCTGCCGGATAAGGCCCGCGCCGGCGGCGCCGGCGATCAGCCAGTAGACGCTGACGCCGGTGAAGGCGGCCAGCAGGAAGCCTCCGCCCATGACGACGTAGGCAAAGGCGCTGCGGGGACATTGACGGAACAGCCCCCACAGCGCATGGAGGATCAGGGCCAGCACCGCTGCCCGGATGCCCATGAAAGCATACTGCACCGCTTTGAGCGATTCAAACTGACGCAGCACCAGGGAAAGCAGGGCGATGATCACGAAGGAGGGCGATACCACCCCCAGCGTCGCGCACAACGATCCCCAGAAGCCGGCCACCCGGTATCCCACATAGGTGGCGGCGTTGACGGCGATGGGGCCGGGGGTGGATTCCGCCACCGCCAGTATATCCAGCACGTCCCGGTCCTCGATCCAGCCCCGCTTTTCCACCGCCTCCCGCTGGATCAGCGGAATCATGGCGTACCCACCGCCGAAGGTGAAGGCGCCGATGCGCACAAAGGTATGCAAAAGCTGCCAGCATCGGCGGGCCCTGCCCTTTTTCCCTTCCATCAATTCCACCCGCTCCTTTCAGCCGGTTTCCGGCTTTCCAGTATTCACCAGTCAGTATACATCACCCGTTGCAAAAAGAAAAATGGATTTTTTTCGAAGATTTCATAGGCATTTCCCTATCCTAAAAGAAATCCTTCTTGTTTTTGTTACCGGGTGGAAAAGTATTCAGGAATAGTCTACAGATTATTCATAGTTGGGGGGTATACTAATCATGAAAACAAGTTGCAAGGCAAACCGGCCGATCCGCCTGCGGTACCGGCTGTTGGGAGAAAGGAGAATCGTCCGTGAAACGTTACTATCTGCTCACCGGAGCCAACGGCCATCTGGGACACACCATCGCGGCCAAGCTGCGGGAGGCCGGGGAGGAAGTGCGGGGTCTGGTCCTGCCCAACGATCCCCATCCCGCCCCCGTGCTGTCGGGGGTGGAGCTGATGGAGGGGGACGTCTGCAAGCCCGAAACCCTGGAGCCCTTCTTTCACATGGAACCGGATGAAGAGGGGCCGAGGGAGGTGGTGGTGATCCACACCGCCGGACTGATCTCCATCTCCTCCCGCCGGAGCGATCGGGTCCGGGCGGTCAATGTGGAGGGTACCCGCAACGTGGTGGATATGTGCATGCGGCATCACGTCAGCCGTCTGGTGCACGTCAGCTCGGTTCACGCCATCCCGGAAGGGAAAGCCGGGGAGCCTATTGTGGAGGCCGCCCGCTTCGATCCCGGAGAGGTGGAGGGGCTTTACGCCAAAACCAAGGCGGAAGCCTCCCAATTGGTGCTGGATGCGGCGGCGCAGGGATTGGATGCAGTGATCGTCCACCCCTCCGGTATTTTGGGGCCGGGGGACTTCGGTCAGGGCCATCTCACCCAGATGATCGCCGATTATCTCAACGGCCGTCTGGTGGCCTGTGTCAAAGGCGGATATGATTTTGTGGACGTGCGGGACGTGGCCGACGGCGTTATCGCTGCCGCGGAAAAGGGCCGGGCGGGAGAATGCTATATCCTGTCCAACCGGCATTATGAGGTGCGGGAGCTGCTGGATATGGCGTCCGCCCAGACCGGGAAAAAGAGGATACGGGTGGTGCTGCCCATGTGGCTGGCCAAGGCTACGGCGCCGCTTTCGGAGCTGTATTACCGGATGGTCCGCCGGCCGCCGCTGTACACCCGCTATTCCCTTTATACCCTGACCAGCAATAGTTGTTTCTGCCACCGGAAAGCGGATGAGGAGCTGGGGTACCGCACCCGGAGCATGGAGGCCACCCTCCGGGATACGGCGGATTTCCTGATACGCCACGGCCGTGTGCGCCATCCCGGCCGCCTCTGTCTCCAGCGGTAGCGGCGGGCGGAAGCGGGGAAAGGAGCGGCCCAAAAGCAGGGACAGCCGCCAAGACAGGCATTCCCAGATAAAGAGGGGCGCCGCCATTCATTTGGCGGCGCCCGCTTGTATTGTAGGAGTCCCCCGGCGGAGGCAGGAGTTCCGGAAAAGCTTTAGCGTTCCATAGAAAAAGGAAAGTGAAAACGGGGCAACAATGGGGAGGCGGAGATGCGGTGCATCGAAGCCATGCAGCCCCTGCTCTTAAAAAAGCTCGAAGAAATAGAAGCCGTTTGGGTCGAGAAAAGGGAAAGAGGGAGAGCGCCGCACGGCAAACGCCGGCTTCTTCACACACCTTTAGATGTGGTCAGTACCTCAGACCTCTCCGCAAAGCCACCGGTTTTGACAGGGATATTTACGGTTATGAACCTCCCGGGATTGCCGGAGGAGGTCTCCCGTCCGCTTTCGCTTCCAGCGGGAAAAAAACTCACGGCAGAGGAAATAGGCCCGTTAACGGGCCGCGGGGCAAGCGAGGCAGGAATACGTTGCACTGCATCCGGAGACGCTTGCCGGCAATGGACCCTTATGGAGCTTTCTCCGGCCCGATGGCTTCAACCCTTGAGGCCGTCGGCCTGCCGTTCCATATTTTCCACCACAATGTCGTGGATCTCTCCCAGGGAGGCGGCGTATTCCAGCACCTTCCAGGGGACGTTGGTGTGAAAATGGATCTTGATCAGTTCCTCGTCCCCAATGGCTAGAAGACAGTCGCCTGGAATATGCCGGGTGATATAGTCGTTGATAGCATCCTCCGAAAGGTTCTCTCCTTCGATGAGAAGCTGGGTGTCGAACTTGTAATCCAGCACGATCATCCACCTGCTTTCTTTATCAGCGTATGTCCGTTTCCAATCCGCCCGCAGCGGCCCCCTGGAGCCGGGGCTTCCGGGGGGCCGCTGCGGGCGCGGTCAGCTCATGGCTGTGACCGATCATCTCCCGCAGCTCCTCGTCCGGCACGTCCCCGTCCAGCCGGACGGTGTTCCAGTGGGTTTTGTTCATGTGCCAGCCGGGAAGAACGTCCTGATACACTCCACGGTACAGCTCCGCCCGGCGGGGCTCGCATTTCAGGTTCACGGCGTCCCGGCCGTCCACGGTCAGCAGCAGGGCGAACCATCGCCGGTTGCTCCGCCGCCGGATCACCACCGCGTCGTTGTCAAAGGGCGCATCCGCCGCCGCATCGGGAAAGGTCAGGCAGCAGGCGATCACCTCGTCTCTGGTCATGACGCCCTCTCCTCTCATTCGCCGAACAGGTTGGCGGATAGATACCGCTCTCCCGTGTCCGGCATAACCGCCACAATGGTTTTGTCCCGGTTTTCCACCCGCTTGGCAAGCTGGGTGGCGGCGTAGAGGGCGGCGCCGGAGGAAATGCCCAGCAGCAGCCCCTCGGTACGGGCGATGGCGCGGCAGGCGTCGTAAGCCTCGTCGTTGCGCACGGTCATCACTTCGTCGTATATCCGCCGGTTCAGCACCGGCGGGCAGAAGCCCGCCCCCAGGCCCTGAAGCTTGTGAGCGCCGCTGCGTCCCTGGGACAATACCGGGGAGTCGCTGGGCTCCACCGCCACCACCCGCACGGCGGGATCGGCTTCCTTGAGAGCTTCCCCGATGCCGGTCAGGGTGCCGCCGGTCCCCACTCCCGCCACGAAGATGTCCACCTTTCCACCGGTGGCCGCTAAAATTTCCGGTCCGGTGGTCCGGCGATGGACTTCCGGATTGGCGGGGTTTTCGAACTGCCGGGTCATAAAGGCCCCCGGCGTCCGGGCGGCGATTTCCTCCGCCTTGTCGTTGGCCCCCTTCATCCCCTTGTCGCCGGGAGTCAGAACCACCTCCGCTCCCAGCGCCCGCAGCAGCCGGCGCCGTTCGGGGTTCATGGTATCCGGCATGGTGATGATCACCCGATAGCCCTTGACCAGCCCCACAAAGGCCAGACCAATGCCCGCGCTGCCGCTGGTGGGTTCCACGATCACGCTGCCGGGGCGGAGCTGCCCTCTGCGTTCCGCATCCTCCACCATGGCCAGCGCCACCCGGTCCTTGACCGATCCCAGAGGATTGAAATATTCCAGCTTGAGCAGCAGCCGCCCGCAAGCCGATTGCTCCTTCAGATACCGCACCGGTTCCAGCATCGGGGTGCCGCCGATCAGCTCGGTGAGGGAACGAACCACCTTACACATGGGGGAACTCCCTTTCTCCGCCGCTCAGCCGCATACGGTAAACGCACAATCCGTCAGGCAGATCGTTGTAGGATCGCTGCTCCTCCTGCAGAAAACCGCATTTGGCCAGCACCCGCCGGGAGCTTTGATTCTCTCCCACCACATAGGCGGAGAGGGTTCGGGCGAACAGCACGGTCTGTGCATATCCCACGACGGCGTGAAGCGCCTGGGTGGCGTAGCCCCGCCCCCAGAAGGCGGGCCCCAGCAGGAAGGAAACGCGATAGCTTCCCGTTCCCTCCTCCGGCTTGAGACCGATCATCCCCACGAATCGCCCGGTGGAACGCTCGGTCAAAGCGAATCCCGCGCAGCCAGGAGCACTGTAGGAGCGGATCAGCGTCTCCGTTTCCCGCGGCGCCATATGGGCGGAAAAGCGCATATACCGGGTCACCGCCGGATCCGAGGTCAGCCTGAATAAGGGAGATGTATCCTCCAGCCGCAGGGGACGAACATGCAAATGAGTCGTATCCACTTCCTGTCACCTTCCGAAGCTCCGCCGGAATGTCGGTTCGGCGGAATAAGTAGAAATATCTGGAATCAGTATAGCATATTCCCGGCTTGAAAACAACGCCGGGGCTCTCAGATTGTGGTAGAAAATTACCCGGCGTATATGGGCGTTTTCTCTATGTCCTCCGGCTGAATGACGGAAGATACCCCGGAAATAGCGGGAGAGAAGGGCGGGGGCGTGGCAAAAGAGAATCCGCGGTGTGGGGAAATCACCGGTGAAAAAACTACCCATACCGGGTGGCAGTAAGAAGCGTGACGGGCGTGGATCCAGCGTCAGGCAGGCGTTTGCGCGGCGCCCCTCTTGCGCCCCAATCAAAACCACCAGTGAACTGGAGGTAAGCCGAGGCCCAAGAAGGGCCAAATACCGGCTTGGAGCCCCTCAAGGGACATCCAATCTTATCTCGACTCATATGCCCACCCCTCGTAAACGGGACAATGGCATCGCCGGTCGTTCTTTCCTTTGATATACGATCTCCGCAGAGCGTTTCCCTTCCGAGGAAACCTGCGCTAAAGTTTTTCACCCCCGGTAGTACCGGCGGCGGCCCTTCCGCTTAAGCGGCAATACAAAAGCGGGGGG
>CAKTTT010000146.1 GCA_934615635.1 uncultured Eubacteriales bacterium
TTGCAAAGGCATTTGACATCCAGTTTACAGATAAGGACAATACATTAAAGCATGTTTACCAGACTTCCTGGGGTATGACAACACGTATGATCGGTGCTATCATCATGGTACATGGTGATGACAATGGTCTGGTCCTGCCTCCAAGGATCGCTCCTGTGCAGATCATGGTAGTTCCGATCCAGCAGAAGAAGGAAGGCGTATTAGACAAGGCATTTGAGTTAAGAGACCGTCTGATCAAGTCCGGATTTTCTGTAAAGGTAGACGACAGCGACAAGAGCCCAGGCTGGAAGTTTGCTGACTGTGAGATGCGTGGTATCCCGTTAAGAGTGGAAATCGGACCAAAGGATATGGAAAACAACCAGTGCGTCCTGGTGCGGCGGGATAACCGGGAGAAGACCTTCGTATCCCTGGACGAGCTGGAGGACCGGATTCCCCGACTGCTGCAGGCGGTTCACGACGGGCTGTATGAAAAGGCGCTGGCCCGGCGGGAGAGCATGACCTATACCGTCCATACCCTGGATGAGATGAAGGAAACCGCCGATCGGAAGCCCGGCCTGATCCGGGCGATGTGGTGCGGTGACCTGGAATGCGAGCTGAAGCTCAAGGAGGAGGCGGGGGTATCCAGCCGCTGTATGCCCTTTGAGCAGGAGGCCGTGGGGGACAGGTGTGTATGCTGCGGCAAACCGGCGAAAAAACTGGTTGTTTGGGGCAAGGCGTACTAACCCGCCGTTTAGCCGGCGGCAAACCGGCGAAAAAGCTGGTTGTCTGGGGCAAGGCGTACTAACCCGCCGTTTAGCCGGCGGCAAACCGGCGAAAAAGCTGGTTGTCTGGGGCAAGGCGTATTAACTCGCCGTTTAGCCGGAGAAGAAAGGCGCGGAGATCGTTTCCGGCGGCATAATTCCTCCCTCTTGGGAAATCGTTTTTATTTTCTGATATCCACCTGCCAAGACAATGCCGGCGCGGGCCCTTCACGGGATTGGCGACCGCGGATATGGTAAATCGGGCTTTGAAGGGAGACGTTATGCAATATACGGCGACATATACCTCCCCCTTGGGGCGGATAACCATGGCAAGCGATGGCGAAAGGCTGTCCGGTCTGTGGTTTGACGGACAAAAATACTTTGCCGCCACCCTGTCTGCCGCGCATGAGGAGAAGGATCTTCCCATTTTTCAGCAGACCAAACGGTGGCTGGAGCTGTATTTCCGCGGGACGGCGCCGGAGTTCACCCCGCCGCTGCATCTGACGGCTTCCCCCTTCCGCCTGGCGGTGTGGGATATCCTGCGGCAGATCCCGTATGGACAGGTCATAACCTATGGGGAAATCGCCCGCAGAATCGCGCAAACGCAGGGGCTGGAGAGTATGTCCGCCCAGGCGGTGGGCGGCGCGGTGGGGCACAACCCCATTTCCATCATCCTGCCCTGCCATCGAGTGGTTGGGAGCAACGGCAGCCTGACGGGATATGCCGGTGGCGTTGAGAGAAAGGTTGCCCTGCTCACCCTGGAAGGGACCGATATGAGCCGCTTGTTTGTCCCCGGGAAGGGAACGGCGTTATAAGCCGGGTTGCCAGTCGACGGTATCCCTTTCGGCGGCCGGTCCCGATAGCGGCGCCATCCGTTGCAGGGGCTTTCACCAGAGGTAGGCCATGAAACCGTAAGGGGCGTGGGCCGGCTTGGAAGGGGCCTCGGCAAACGCCCCTTGATCCTGCCGCCGGTTAACGGGCGCCGGTCATTTTTCCGATCTCCGGATCTCCTTTGTTGGCGGCCTCCGTATGCGGCGCTTGCAGGGACAATCGGCTGAACCGCGGCTTTTTTCTCTTTCGGCGGTGAATCCGCTATTCCCTCATACAATTCGCCCCCTGTCGCAGTTTTACTGCGGCAGGGGGCTTTTTTATGTCCCTTTTCTGATGCCCGGCAATTCCGCCGGGCTGTTTTTGCGATTGCAGGGGCCTTATCCCTCCACGGTGACGGTGCCGTCGGCGGCCACGGAAATGGTCATCCCATCCTTCACATAGGCGAGGAAATCCTCTCCCAGATTATCCACCGTGGGCATGGAATGATCCGTCCACACATCTGCCAGGATCGCCCCGGCCGCGGCCAGGGAATCGATGGGCTCGGAGAAGAGCATGGCCGCCGGGGCCACCCCCATGGAGCAGGCGGTGTGCAGCACCAGCCCGCCAGTGGTGGAACCGATGGTCTTGGGCAGGCAGAGCGCCCGGCCGGTCAGGGGCTTGTTGTACAGGTCGGCGTTGTTCTGGTCGCCGCACACCGCCTCCTTGGCTTTGGCCAGCAGGCTTTTCTGGAAGGAAGCCAGAGTATTGAAGCCGCCGTGGGAAACGACGGCGGGCGCCTGGACGGCGCCGGGCACTACCGGTCGGCCCTGAAATACTTTTTTCATCCTCACGCCTCCTCCTTTCCGGTGAGCTTGCGGGTGATCTCCTCGTCGGTCATATACCGGGCGGTGGTATAAGTGCGCAGCTTGTTGGAATTGGTCAGCACCGGCATATTCTTGCACAAGGGATTGTTCATGTACATCAGCGGGCAGATATAAGACACGCGGGCGCCGGTTGCCCGCAGCCGTTCATAATACGGGGTGGCGCGGAATTCCTCCAGCACCCCGGGAGCGGCGGTGAGCACCGTTTTATAAGCCAGCCGGCTTCTGCCGGAAGCCTTCAGCCCCGCTTCCAGCCGGTCGGTCCAGCTTTTGAGCTGGCCGATGGAAAGATGGGGGCAGCCGATAAAGGCCAGCTTGGGCTTCACATCCGGGCTCTTCCACATCAGGGGATAGCTGTCCTTGACCCGCTGCAGTTCCGCATCGTCGATGACATAGACTCTGGCGTCGGGCAGCAACAGGGCGTCTCCCTGCTCCACCACCTCGGGCGTCAGCCCCTCCACATGGTACAGCCCCACCGCCCCGTTGGAGGCGGAGGCGGCGCCCATATCCTTGAGATAGGCCTTGACCTCCTCATTGAGCTCCCCGCCCAGGAAGGCGTCCAGCCCCCGGATGTAGGGCACGTCCTCCATCACCTTGAGACCGATGGCGCTTCCCAGGATCTGGGCCTCCGGCGCCTTCGTAGTGCGGATGTCGATAAGCCATTTTGCCTTGCGGCCTTCGTCGGTGAGCAGATCAAAATAAGGGGTTTTGCCCAGGATCGCGCCGAACAGGTCGATATAAGCGGAGTTGCGGTTGCACCGCGCCCCCAGCACCGAGTTGGCGTACACCACGGCGGAGGACTCCGCCCAGCTCAGGATATCCCCCTTCTTCGGCAGGTTGCCCACCTGATCCATATAGCAGGTGCAGGAGAAGGAGGCGTCGCTTTTCAGCCCCAGCTTTTTCAACTGCTCCTCATACCGTCCCTGGGTGCCGTACATCACCCCGAAAACGATTTTCTGCAGCAGGTTGCAGGGGACGTTTTCATGGTCCAGCGGCCGGGGATCCACCGTAAATGGCTCCTTGGCCTTGATCCCAGCGGCGATCAGCTCGTCCATCACGTCGAAAAGGGCGGTCATCACCGAGATGCCGAAGGAGGTCACCAAATGGGAGGGGCCGGTGGTTTCCACCAGCCTTTCCGCGCCGAAGGTTTCGCCGTACATCACCACGGTTTTCATGATCTTGGCCATAATCTCTCCCTGTTCGCCGTCCAGTATCGCCTGTTCCTCCGGCGTCAGCCGCATCCGGCGGGGAGCCGTGTCCGTCATTGCCGTCATATGTATCTCCTTCCTTTCCGTCGGCTTATAAGCTCAACCCCAGGGCATAGGCGGCGCGTACCGCCTCAAACACCTTGCCCACCTGGAAGCTGTCGCCGATATTGTACAGGGCCTCCGCCGCCCGACGGCGTTGAGCCTCCAGGAACAGCGCGTCGTCCGCCCTGCCGCCGGCGGCGATCACCACCAGGTCGGCGGGCAAGGTTTCCGCCTTCTCCTCCACCTTCAGCTTGGGCGCCAGGGGATTCTCCACATTTTCCGGCAGAATGGGATGCCAGGTGACATAGGGATCCGGCACGGTGGGCGAGACGTTGCGCATCACTTGTACGCCGCCTTTATCAAAGCCCACCACCCGGGTGCAGTTGAGCAGTTCCACCCCCGCCTTCTGAAGATAATGGATCAGATGGCCTCGATTGGCGGTGCAGACGTGATTCATGATAAAGGGAGTCATCTCCACCACCTTGACCTCCTTCTCCAGCTCATATTTGAGCCAATAGGCGGTTTCGCAGCCCACCACGCCGGCGCCGACCACCACCACGTTTTTCGCGCCGGCAGCCAGCTCCGGCTTCACCAGCAGCTCGGTGGCCTGCACAATCGGCGCATCCGCCGCTCCCGGCAGCGGCAGCTTGGTATCCGTGGAGCCGATGGCGAACACCACGGCGTCGAAACGCTGCTCCATCAGCCAGTCCGCATCCGCCGTCACGCCGGCGACAAACTCCAGATCGTATTCCTCGCCGGTGCGCTTCACCAGATTTTCCAGATACCGGCGGTAGTTGTCCACGTCGAATTTGATCTTGGGCACGCTGCCGGGAATCAGCCGTCCGCCGATGCGGCCGCTTTTTTCGACCAGCCGCACCCGGTGCCCTCTCCGGGCGGCGGTGACGGCGGTGATCACGCCGGCGGGACCCGCGCCGATCACCCCGATGGTCCGGGGCTTCTCCGCCTTGGGCGGGACGTCGGGGTAAATGTGCTCGAAGGCGGTGCGGGGATTCACCGCGCACTGGGGATGCCCGCCCTCCACAAATTCATTCAGACAGCCCTCCTGGCAGCCGATGCAGGGCAGAATCTCCTCCACCTTGCCCGCGTACGCCTTGTTGGGCCATTGGGGATCCGCCAGCAGGGGCCGGCCCAGCATCACCATATCGCACTGGCCCGCCCGGAGAGCAGCCTCCGCCAGATCAGGATAGCCCAGCTTGCCCACCCCCACCACGGGCACCTCCACCCCGGCGTTGGAGAGGATCTTGTTTTCCCGGAAGTAATCCTTGACAATTTTCGCCACTTCCAGGAAGCAGCCGGGGGGCATGGAACCGGGGGGATGCGGCAGCCACCAGTTGTCATAGCAGCCCAGATCCACGTCGAACAGGTCCACGCCGGCAGCCACCAGATTTTTCATATACTCCAGCGTCATTTCCACCGTGCGGCCGTTCTGGAATTTCCTCAGATCGGAGACGTTCATGGCGTCGCCGTAGGTTTCGTTCAGAGCCAGGGAAAGATCGATGCGATACATGATGGGATAGGCGTCCCCCACCCGCCGGCGGATCTCCCGCACCATATCCAGCCCGAAGGCCTGCCAATCGGCGAAGTGGCCAAGCTTCCGCCGGTTGAAGGCGGGATTGGTTAGCTGCTCCAGCAGATAGCCCTCATGTCCGTGGAGATAGCAGCCGTCGATGTTGGCGGCCTTGGCGTCCGCCGCGGCCTGCCCCGCGTTTTTGATGATCTTCTTCAGCCTGCGGCCGCTCAACGGCATACAGGGCACCTGGGCCATGTAAAAGTTGGGATTCCAGGAGGCGGAAACCGGCAGCTTCAGGGAATTGATCAGGCACTGGGGATTCCCCACCCGACCCAGGCCGGGGGTGAGCTGAATAAAAAATTTCGCGCCGTAAGCGTGCACGCCCGCCGCCAGATCCCGCCAGCCCGCGAAAACGGTGCGGCTGCGGTCGATCCGCGGAAAATAGGTGAGCTTATCCAGCTCGATGATGGAGTGGTCGATACCGAAGCTGACTGGGACCAGCCCGGAGGTGATCAAGCCCACCCCGCCCTTGGCCCGCTCGATAAAATAGCGGATCATTTGGGTATTGGGCCGGCCGGTTTCCTCACACATGGAGATATTGCCCATGGGGGCCATCACCAGCCGGTTTTTCACCGTCATGTGATTGATCCGGATGGGGGAGAACAGGGAATCATACGGGTACAGCCGTTTGGTCATCCGGCCGCTTTCCAGCCAGGCGTCGTCATGGAACCAGTCGCCGTAGCTATCCACCAGGCGCTGGACGCTTTCATCCGTTTTCAACAGCTTCTCCTCGCTTTCGCAAACGTTTGTAGCTATTATAGCGCATTCCTCCCCAAAAAGAAAGGCCTGGATCCCGTTTTATTTTGATTATCAAATAAATTTTCTTTTATTTCCTAATAATCAGCGGCTTGTTCCCCTCCCACAAATCGGATATTTCTTTTTCCTTTTTCGTCTTCTTCATGTA
>CAKTTT010000147.1 GCA_934615635.1 uncultured Eubacteriales bacterium
GGCGCTGGCCGAGGCCATGTTTGGAGACGAAAACGCCATGATCCGGCTGGATATGTCGGAATACATGGAGAAGCACTCGGTTTCCCGGCTGGTGGGCTCTCCTCCCGGCTATGTGGGGTATGATGAAGGGGGGCAGTTGACCGAAAAAATCCGCCGCAAGCCCTATTCGGTGGTGCTGTTTGATGAGATCGAAAAGGCGCATCCGGATGTGTTCAACATGCTGCTGCAGATTCTGGAGGACGGGATCCTCACCGATGCCCAGGGGCGGCGGGTGGATTTCAAAAACACCGTGATCATCATGACCTCCAACGTGGGCGCGCGGCTGATCACCGAGCATCGCCGTCTCGGCTTTGCCGATGCACAACGGGCGGCGGCGGATGCTTCCGACCATCGCCGGATCAAGGACGACGTGATGGGAGAGCTCAAACGGGCTTTCCGGCCGGAGTTCCTCAACCGTGTGGACGATATCATCGTTTTCCAGCAGCTCACCCAGCCGGATATCGAAGAGATCGCCCGGCGTATGTTGCGTTCGCTGGATAAGCGGCTGGCGGGGATGGAGCTTCATGCCGCGGTCAGCGAGGCCGCGGTGGCGGAAATTGCCAAGGAGGGCTTCGACGCGGTGTACGGCGCCCGGCCGTTGCGTCGGGCGATCCAGTCCAAAATCGAGGATCCCTTGGCGGAGCATCTGCTGGAGGGCCGGTTCCAGGCGGGAGACACCATCCGTATAGACGTAAAGGATGGAAGCTTTACGTTTGAAAAGGCGTAGGCGGAGCCCGAAATACGATAACCTCTTTCGCCGCGTGATCGGCGAATGTTATTCACAAAGAATGGCGCTATTCCCAGGTGAACCCTTTCAAGATAAAAAATATGACAACCGCATCTCGGGATTGTCCGGATGCGGTTGTCATGCTATCATGAGGAGGGAAGCAGCTCCCCTTCAACCATCGCTTGAAGGGAGCTTTTCCCTGTTTCAACCAATACTTGCTGTGAAAATCCTCCAAGATTTTTTAAAATAGAGACGCAGCGGAAACAGCTAAAGCTTTCTGCGCAGAAAGGGAGAGGATCATGTTGAACATGGAAACAGTGGGATTTAAAATTTCAGAACTCAGAAAAAGCCGCAACATGACGCAAATGGAGCTTGCCGACAAAATGAATATCAGCTTTCAAGCCGTATCAAATTGGGAACGAGGCCATTCGATGCCGGATATTTCCAAATTACCCGAATTGGCGCAGCTATTCGGCGTAACCATTGATGAGATTTTGGGGGAGCGGTCAGAGCTTGTGGAGAGTGCGGTAAAGGAGGAGCTGGACGACTATCTAAAATGCAACACAGTTACGCCGCAGCAGCTTGGTGATGTGGCGGCGATACTAAAACCTGAGCAGGTGGACGCTGTCTTTGAGAAAACCCCAATCAATGGACTTGAGGAGATAGCGGATTTACTGCCCTTTATCAGCCGCGATGTGATCAATCAGCTTGCTCAAAAAGCCGCTGAGGCGGGCAATTACGAAGATTTGGATGAAATTGCCCCTTTTGTCGACAGGAATGTTATGGGTGAGATTGCGCGTAAAATGATTGATCGGGGAGAAAGTATAGGGGATATTGCACCCTTTATCAGCCGTGAGATGATTTCCGAGCTGGCGGAAACCTTTTATCAAAAGGAAGGGCTGTCTTCAATCGAGGACATCGCTCCCTTTATTCCGGCAGTACAACTGCAAAAAATCGCGGAAGAAGAATATGCCAGCCGCGGGCTTTGTCATTTTGAATCCATCGCGCCCTTTTTAAATCGGAACTACCTGAGTGAACTTGCCCATAAAGCGATAGAGAAGGAGGGGATAAAAGCAATCAGTCCGATTGCGCCGTTTCTGGATAGGGATATGTTATCGGCCTATGTGAAAGAGCAGTATATAAAATAGGAGCCTCACGTAGATAAGGCCAGTTTCCTATCACAAGCGCCGATGAACCGGAAGGTTCATCGGCGCTTGTACAATGTCTTTTACGGTTTTTCCACAGCTTTGAAGCCATAACCCCAAATCGTTTCGATGGAGAGCTTGGTGCCCTGCAGCTTCTTGCGCAGCCGCTTAACGGTGTCGTCCGCCACGCGGGTGCCGGAATCGTTGGCGAAGCCCCACACGGCGGGCAGCAATTCGTTGCGGGGAACCGCCCGGGAGGAGTTCTTCATCAGGAAGGTGAGCATGGCGAACTCGGTGGGAGTGAAATGGATGGGGTTGTTCTGGCTGTCATATGCCGCCATATTGTCCAGATCGATGGTGAGGCCGCCCATGGAGAATTTGGTGGTGGGGCTGACCGGCTTGCAGATCAGGGCGATATCCGCGGTGATATTGCCGGTGCTGACCTCGTCGGTCAGGTTGGTGTATTCGATGGAATACCCATTGCTGCGCAAAGAAGTAACCAGCGTATCCAGCATTTTGTTGTCGTCTCCGTACACATAAACCAATTTCGGCATTTTGAATTCCTCCTGTTTTCTTCTTTTATCGGCCTTGGATGCGCTGGTAGCAGAATACCTTCACGGTACCATACTATTTTTACTCATTATACCACATTTTTTTGAATTTTGCATGAATGAACCTGCAAAAAAAGTATATGATTTCAGCGGCTATATTCCGACAAAAGCCGTTGTTTTTCATCCCATAGGGGTTGAGAGAGATCCACGTAATATTTATGGGGATTTTCAAACCGCAGCACCTCGTCCCACATGGTGCCGATCTGTTCCTGGCAATACCGCCGGCTTTCCTCGACGGAGGGGAGGTCGTATACACATTCCCCGGCGCGGAAAAGCGGCTTTTGCAGCTCCACCGCGTGAAAATTTTCCACCGTTTTCCTCTTCCAAATGTGTTCCGGGTCGAAAATCTCGTAGGCGGAGGTATCGTCTATGATTTCATTGTGCAGGGTGATCACGTCCGCAATGGCCTTGCCGGTTTCCCGGTCATAGAGGCGCCACAGCTTTTTGAAGCAGGGGTTGGTGATCTTGGAAACATTTTCGCTGACCTTGATCCGGGGCTGGATCCGGCCGTTCTCCTCGACGGCCGACAGCTTGTAGACGCCGCCGAACACCGGGTCGCTGGCGGCGGTGATCAGCCGCTCTCCCACGCCGAAACTGTCCACACAGGCGCCCTGCTGGATCATATCCCGGATGATGTTTTCATCCAGGGAGTTGGAGGCGGTGATCTGACAATCGGGGAAGCCGGCCTCGTCCAGCATTTTGCGGGCTTTTTTACTCAGATAGGTGATGTCGCCGGAATCGATGCGTATTCCCTTGGGGCGGTTGCCGGTGGGGAGAATGACCTCATTAAAAGCCCGGATAGCGTTGGGAACGCCGGATTTCAGGGTGTTGTAGGTATCCACCAGCAGGGTGCAGGAGGCGGGGTATTGGCGGGCGTAGGCCTTGAAGGCTTCCAGCTCGGAATCGAAAAGCTGCACCCAACTATGGGCCATGGTGCCCAGAGCGGGGATGCCGAATTCCCGGTCTGCGATGGTGCAGGCGGTGCCGCAGCAGCCCGCGATATAGGCGGCCCGGGCGCCGTACACCGCCCCGTCGAAGCCCTGGGCGCGGCGGGAGCCGAACTCCATCACCGCGCGGCCCTGGGAGGCCCGGACAATGCGGCTGGCCTTGGTAGCGATGAGGGAGGGGTGGTTGATCGCCAGCAGCACCATGGTTTCGATGAATTGGGCCTGCACCACCGGCCCCCGGACGGTCACGATGGGCTCGTGGGGGAAGATGGGGGTGCCCTCCGGCACCGCCCAAACGTCGCAGGAGAAGCGGAAGTGTTTCAGATAATCCAGAAAGGCTTCGCTGAACAGCTTTTTTCCCCGCAGGTAGGCGATATCCTCTTCGGTGAAGGAGAGGCTTTTCAGGTAGTCCACCAACTGCTCCACACCCGCCATGATCGCCAGACCGCCGTTATCCGGCACCCGGCGGAAGAACATATCGAAGTAGGCGATGCGGTCCCCGCAGCCCTCCCCAAAAAAGCCGTTGGCCATGGTGAGCTCGTAAAAATCGGTCAGCAGGGTCAAATTGTCGCGGCCATATTGTTTTTCCAGCATATTAACCATGTCCTTTCCGGGATCCGTGTTCGCGCAGAACACAAAATTCTCCGGCGGAGAGATAGCCGCCGGGAGGGGGATTCCGCCCCTATTCTTATCGGATATCACCGCAAAGCTCCGCGCCGGCGGAGCGCATCAGGGAAAGCGCCGTGAGATTCATCAGATCCGCCGGATGCGCCGGCGCGTCAAAGGTTTCCACCAGGGGAAGGGGGAGGCAAACGCGCAGCGGCCGGTTGCGGGCGTTATGCCAAGCCTTGGCCGCCAGCACAAACTGGAGCACGCAGATATCCGTACAGTCGCCCGTTACGATATAGGTATCGATCTGAGGGTTGTCCCGCAGCCAGGCGGCGAACACCGGCTCCAAAAAGCCATTGGTGGAATTTTTTTCAATCACCGTGTCCGGCCCGGCCTCCTCGATTTCCCGGCAAAGGCGGGCCTCCTGCGTTCCGGCGAGGCAATGGGGCGGATAGCTTTCCAGCTCTATGCTGTCCGGGGCATGGGTATCCGCGAAGGCCACCACCTGTATGCCGGCTTCCCGGCAGCGGCGGACCAGCGCGGCGATGGGTCCGGCCATCAGGCCGACCCGAGGGCTGGCCATGGCTCCCTCCACGGCAAAGCCGTTTACCATATCCACCACAAAAAGAGCGGTGCGGGAGGGTGCCAGGCTGGCCAGCGCCAAATCCTCCCGCTGTTCCAGGGCGGAGAGCAGGGGAGAGAACAGTGCTTCCGCCTGGGTCTGCAGAGCCGCGGGATGGGGCAGTTTCATGGGCGATCTCCTCCTTTATCGGCCTCGCTCCGGCCGGAAAACGCTTTTTTATAGGCTTGTATGCAGTAGGCTACCACCCGCAGGGCTTCCTCTCGGCCCAGCGCCTCCTTGACCACCGTCTCCTTGTTTTCCAGGGATTTGTAGACGGTGAAAAAATGCTGAATCTCGTTGAAAGTGTGGGAGGGAAGCTGAGAAATATCCTGATAGCAGGACAGGGAGGGATCCCGGAAGGGCACCGCCAGAATCTTTTCGTCGATGGAATCCTCGTCCACCATTTTTATCACCCCGATGGGGTAGCAGCGGACCAGTGTCATGGGCACGATATCCTCCTGACAAAGGACCAGCACGTCCAGCGGGTCGCCGTCGTCGGCCAGGGTCCGGGGGATAAAGCCGTAGTTGGCGGGATAATGGGTAGCGGTGTACAGCACCCGATCCAGCCGAAGCAGGCCGGTTTCCTTGTCCATTTCATATTTGTTCTTGCCGCCCTTGGAGATCTCGATCACGGCGGTGAAATCGTCCGGTTTGATCCGCTGCTCGGAGATGTCGTGCCAGATATTCATTGGTCTAGCTCCTTTCGGTATTCTGTCCCGCAAAGCTGGAAAAATGAGGGGATCCAGGCAAACATACGTGGAAAAAGCGCACAGGTTTCCACCTGGCGGCCTATTTTTTGGGCGTGGCCGTGCGCGGGAGAGGGCGCGTGAAGATCTCCCGGAACCCGGACCACCTGACGCAGACGGTCAGGGAAGCGGCAGCGGAGCGGGAAATGCAGCCTTGAGAGGGAAAAAAGGCCGGTCGCCGCCCCGGGATGGGTTTGCTGCTTTCAACCGGCGATTGGGCCGAGGCGGGCTGATCAGGATTGCTTCTTATTATATACGAATGTCACAAAATGTGCAACATCCGCCATCGTCCGCTGGATACGCAAAAAGAACCGCACCAGACGGTACGGTTCTCATCTCAGGCAGAAAGAGATTACACGGCACGGGTAACCTTCCCGGAACGCAAGCAGCGGGTGCAGGCGTAGATCCTTTTCGGGGAACCATCCACAACAGCCTTGACGCGTTTGATGTTGGCCTTCCAAGCGCGGTTGGAACGTCTGTGTGAGTGGGATACCTGAATGCCGAAAGTAACACATTTTCCGCAGATATCACATTTAGCCATGGTTTCTGCACCTCCTTCGGAACCATCTTAAAGAAAAACAACAGATGTATATTAGCAGATTTCCCCTCGGAAAGCAAGACTTTTTTTAGGAGATGTTAAAAAAGGTTGAACTTTCCCTCCTTTCACTGGGCTTTCTCTTGTAATTTGGAGGGATTTCCAGTATAATGG
>CAKTTT010000148.1 GCA_934615635.1 uncultured Eubacteriales bacterium
GTATACACGAATCCGGCCGATGATTCAACCGAAACCACATCGACGGAGGAATCTCTCCCGCCGGCGACGTGAAAGCAATACGCCGGAATATGGGACAACCGGTTTTCCGTCGCCCCTGCCGGCCCGATAACCGCCGCGGGATCTCTCCATCGCCCGGCCTCTGGGAGGGGAGGGACGGACGTTTGGCCGCAGAAACTGCGCCACCGCTTTTACCCCCGATAACCCTTCCTCCAGCCGCTCCGGCAGCGTTCCGGAGCAGCCGTGCGCCGGATGTTGTACATAACCGCTTTATGGGACTCCCGTTTCAGGCCGGGAGGAAGGAGGAACAACCCCATTCAACGAAAACAGCGCCTCAAAAGCAAAGCTCCGAGGCGCTGCAAGCTATTTTTTGCTCTTTTCGGACGGCTCCCCCGCCGTCCCGCCGCTTTCGTTCTTGATCTCCCAGTGGATCAGCAGGGTTAGAACCGCCCGCAGGGCGATGATCCCCGCCACAATAAAAATTTCGTTGAACTCCCGCACCACCACGGTGCGCAGGATCTCGCTTCCCAGCTTGAATTCCAGGCCCATGGCCATCCCTTTGGCCAGATGGAGCCGGGTGTCGGGGGAATGGGTGCCGTATTCCACGATACCCCGCAATCCCGCAATCACCACCACGATCACGCCGATGAACTCGAACAGGAGGATTGCGCCGTCCACCAGATATCCCAGCCATTCATGGAGCGTTTCCATCCCGTTCCTCCATCCTCACGTCCGCTCCGGGCGGCGGTTATTTGCTCACTTCCACCGCGTCGGTCGTCCCCGCTTTGGCCGCCTTGATCGCCTCCACGGCCAGAATCTTGAAATCGTTGCTGGAATTGGTGGCACCGGTCACCGCGTCCACCTTCTTGGGATCCTGCTTTTCTGAAAGCTGATCCTCCAGCTCCTTATAAAACTTGGCCGGATAGGTTTTGGACACCGGCTCCATGCTTTCCCGATACGCCTGATCCTCGGATTTTTTGGTTCCGTCGGCGTTCATAGAATCGTAATCCACATCGGTGATTTTGCCGTCCTTGACCGTGATGGATACATAATCCTTCCATCCATGGTCATCATAATCCTTAAACTGCGCCTTGTAGGTGCCGTCCTTCATGCCGGAAGAACAGCCGGTCATCAGGCAGGCCGTCGCCAGGACGACCAACAGAACCGCTATGAATCTTTTCATGCTTATTACCTCCAAAAATTTTATTTTCCTCTATCATAGATTGTCCTTTTCACCTTCCGTTTTTTCTGGTAGAATCAAGGAAGGATGAACCGTGCCGCCCATATCGGCAGCAGGACAATGCCTACTATAATACAAGGATGGAAAAAAAGCAACCGCTTTCCTTAATAGTTTATCGCGCAGCGGCGAAAAATATGCATGAGCCCGCCGCCGTCCGCCGGGAGGAACGCCTATGAAACCTCAGACGCAAAAAATACTGGTCGCCGCCGCCGTGCTGGCGGTAATCGGAACAGCCGTCGTTTCCCTTCTTCTCCCGCGGGAGGAGCGGGTCGACCGGACGGATTTCCTCATGAGCACCGTGGTGGATCAAAAGCTCGCCGGACGCAAGGCGGAGGAGACCGGGCAGCGGGTGGTGGATAGGCTGCGGGAGCTGGAGGACCGGCTCTCTTTATATGATGCCGGCTCCGAGATTGCCGCGATCAACGCGGCGGCGGGAAAAAACGCGGTGGTCGTTTCCCAGGAAACCTACGCCCTGCTCCGGCGTTCCTTCGCCCTCGCGGCGGAAAACGGCGGGGTGTTCGATCCAGCCATCGCCCCGGTAACCCTGCTGTGGCACGATGCCATGGAAAAAGGACGTCCTCCGGAAGCGCAGACGGTGGCCCAGCGGCTTCCTCTGACCGATTACCGCCAGGTCCGCTTCGACGACGAGAACACGTCGGTGATGCTGGAGGAGGAAGGGATGGCCCTGGATCTGGGGGGCATCGCCAAGGGCTATGCCGCCGCTTTGGCGGGAGAGATCTACCGGTCGGCGGAGCTCCGCGCCGCCTTGATTTCCATCGGCGGCAACATCTATTGCTGGGGCGCGCCGGAGGGACAGGAAACCTACCGCATCGGCGTCCGGGATCCCCGGGGGGAGGCGGGGGATCCTCTGCTGATCCTCAACGTGACGGACAAGGTCATCGCCACCTCCGGCGCTTATGAACGATATTTCGAATACGAGGGGACCGTCTACCATCATATCATCGACCCCGCCACCGGCTATCCGGCGGAAACCGACCTGCTTTCCGTCACCGTTCTGTCGGACGACGGGGCGCTGGCCGACTGTCTCTCCACCACCTTCTTCATCGAGGGCCGGGACGCGGCGCTGGAGGTTGTGCGGCGGCAGGCGGCTGGCGAGGAGACAGGATTCGAGCTGATTCTTGTGGATAAAGAAGGAAACATCTATATTTCTCCTTCTCTTTCCTCCTCCGTCTCTCTGGCGGAGGACAAAACGGACCGCTATCGGCTGGCGGAAATCCCACGGGCGTAAACGGCCGATGCTTTTTTTTCGACAGCAGTAGCCATGACCGGCGCTTTGTGTTATAATGGCCGTTGGTGCGGCGAACGCCGCTTAACACAGCGGAAATCAGATGGAGGTTGTTGGTATTGAGTCTGCTTCGCGCGAAAACGCTCCGGGGCATCCGTATCGCCCACTCCAAAAATACGGAAAACAGTCCCATCGTCGACATGCCCCTGCCGCCGGTGGTGTCCATCTCCATGCAGCAGCATCTGGGTTCGCCCTGCCGCTGCATTGTGAAAAAAGGGGACCGGGTGCTGGTAGGCCAGTTGATCGGGGAGCCCACCGCCTTTTTGGCGGCCCCCATCCATTCCAGCGTATCCGGGACGGTGAAAGCCATCGATTATCTCACCACTTCCGCCGGGGAAATCTGCGACATCGCCGTGATCGAAACCGACGGCGCCCAGGAGATCAGCCCCGAGGTGCGTCCCCCCGTCGTCGGCACGACGGAGGAATTTATTGAAGCGGTGAAAGCCTCCGGCCTGGTGGGGCTGGGCGGCGCGGGCTTCCCCACCTGGATCAAGCTGAAGCTCAAACCGGAACAGCGGGCGGAGTATCTGCTGGTCAACGCCGCGGAATGCGAGCCCTACATCACCTCCGATTACCGCACCATGCTGGAAAGCCCCCAGGATATCCTGGCGGGTATGCGGGCGGTAAAGCAATATGTGGGCGTGGAGCATATCGTGTTGAGCATCGAGGCCAACAAGCCGGAGGCTATCCGGGAGATGCGCCGGCTGGGCGAGGAAAGCGGCGTTTTCTCCGTCCACGTGCTTTCCTCCAAATATCCCAGAGGCGCGGAAAAGGTCATTCTTTACGATACTCTGGGCCGGATCGTCCCCGAAGGCGGGCTTCCCATCGACGTGGGCGCCATTGTGATGAACGTCGCCTCCGTTGCCTTCCTGGGCGCTTATCTGCGCACCGGGATGCCTCTGGTCCAGAAGGTGATGACCGTGGACGGCCGCTGCGTGAGGGAGCCGAAAAACGTCCGCGCCCTGATTGGCACCCCCCTGTCCGCCCTGGCGGATTTCTGCGGCGGCTTGACCAGCGAGCCGGGCAAGGTGCTCATGGGCGGCCCGATGATGGGCACCACGGTATATGATATCGACACCCCGGTGATCAAAAACAACAACGCGGTGCTTTTCTTCGACGAAAAGCAGTCGGCGGAGCGGAAAACCACCGCCTGCATCCGCTGCGGCCGCTGTATAGCGGCCTGTCCGGTTTATCTTATGCCCGCGGCCATCGAAAAGGCCTACGCGGCGGGCAACGGCGAGAGGCTGGACCAATTGAAGGTCAACCTGTGTATGGAATGCGGCTGCTGCTCCTACGTCTGCCCCGCCAAGCGGGAGCTGGTGCAGGTCAACAAGCTGGCGAAAAAACTTCTTCGGGAAAAGAAAGCGGGTGAGCGGCGTGCGTGACAAGCTGATAGTGGCCCCTTCCCCCCACATCCATTCCCCCCGCACCACCCGGACCATCATGCTGGATGTGATCATCGCCCTGACTCCCGCTCTGATCGCGGCCACCGTGATCTTCGGCGGACGAGCCCTGCTGCTGACGGCGGTGTGCGTCGCCTCCTGCGTAGTGTTTGAATGGCTGATGTGCCTGCTGCTGAAAAAGGACAACACCATCGGGGATCTCAGCGCCATCGTCACCGGTATGCTTCTCGCCTTCAACCTGCCGGCGGAACTGCCCGTGTGGATGGCGATCATCGGCTCCTTTGTGTCCATCGTTATCGTCAAAATGCTCTTCGGCGGCATTGGGCAGAACTTCGCCAATCCCGCCTTAGTGGGCCGTATCGTGCTTTTCGTCTCCTTCTCCGGCGCCATGACCACCTGGGTCAAGCCCTTCGCCTACCAATACGGCCTGGCCGACGCCATGACCACCGCCACCCCCCTGGCCCTCATCCGAGAGGGCCGCTGGACGGATATCCAGGAGCTGCTCCTGGGCACCACCGGCGGCTGCCTGGGCGAAACCTGCGCCCTGGCGCTGCTCTTCGGCGGCGTTTATCTGGTCGTTCGCCGGGTGATCAGCCCGGTGGTACCCCTGACCTTTATCGGCACCGTGGCGGTGGGGGCGGGCCTCGCCTCCCTGACCGACAGGCTTCCCATTGCCTGGACCAGCCTGGATTTCATCCTGTCTCACGTGCTCAGCGGCGGTCTGCTGCTGGGGGCGATTTTCATGGCGACGGATTACGCCACCACCCCCGCCACCCGCTGGGGCAAGGTGATCTTCGGCTTCGGCTGCGGTCTGATCACCATTGTCATCCGGCTGTTCGGCAGCTACACGGAAGGGGTTTCCTTCGCCATCCTGCTGATGAATATTCTGACGCCTTACATCGAAAAGGCCACGGCGCCCAAAGCTCTCGGCGCCGCGAAAACAAAGAAGGGGGGCGGCAAGGCATGAGCAAGTGGAAGGACATCGGCCGCCCCGTGGTGGTGCTGGGGGCGGTGTGCATCATCGTCACCGCCCTGCTGGCGGTCACCAACCAGTTCACCGCCCCCATCATCGAAAAAAACGCCAAGGCAAAGGCGGACGCCTCCCGCAAGGTGGTGCTGGCCGACGGCGCGGATTTCGAGGAGGTCCGGCTGGATCCCACCCTGATCGCGGAGAAAAAGGTGGAAGAGGTTTATAAAGCCGGCAACGGCGCGGGCTGCACCGTCATCACGGCGCTCAACGGCTACGGCGGCACGGTGCGGATCATGTTCGGCGTCACCGCGGACGGCCGGATCGCCGGAGTGGAGGTGCTGGAGCACAACGAAACCAAGGGCCTGGGCGAACGGATCACCACCGACGACTTCAAAAGCCAGTTTATCGGCAAAAGCGGCGTCCTGTCGGTGACCAAGGGCTCCCCCGGAGAACAGGAAATCGCGGCGCTGACCGGCGCCACCGTTTCCAGCCGGGCGATGACCGATTCCGCCAACGTGGCCCTGGAAGTGGCTGCCCTGGTGATGAAAGGAGAGGGATGATATGGATCCCATGGAGAAAAAAGCAAAAAGCGGGCCGTCCTATCTGTCCATCCTTCTCAACGGCCTGATCAAGGAAAACCCCGTGATGGTGCTGCTGCTGGGCACCTGTCCCTCTCTGGCGGTGACCACCATGGCTTCCAACGCCATCGGCATGGGCCTCGCCACCACCTTCGTCCTCATCGGCTCCAACGTGGTGATTTCCCTGATCAAAAACATCATCCCCAAAACCGTGCGCATCCCCTGCTATATTGTGGTGATCGCCGGCTTCGTCACCATCATCAAGCTGCTGATGCAGGCTTACGTCCAGCCCCTTTACGTGGCCCTGGGCGTCTTTCTGGATCTGATTGTGGTCAACTGCATCCTGCTGGGCCGGGCGGAGGTTTTCGCCAGCAAGAATAAGGTGGGCGCCTCCTTCATGGACGGCCTGGGCATGGGTCTGGGCTTTACGGGAACTCTGGTGGTGATGGGCTCCGTCCGCGAGGTGCTGGGCGCCGGTACGCTGTTCGGCATACAGGTCATGCCCGCGGCAGTGGACCCCATGACTGTGTTCATTACCCCTCCCGGCGGCTTCTTCGTGTTCGGCTGTCTGATGGCGCTGGTGATCTGGATCGAGATCAAGACAAACAACCGCAAGG
>CAKTTT010000149.1 GCA_934615635.1 uncultured Eubacteriales bacterium
GCTAAAGACGGCGGCAGTCTGTCCCCGCCGCCGGGATAAGGCCAACGAAAGGGTGTAGTGTATGGAAACCAGGATTCAGGAAATTGCGGCCCGCGGTAACAGGAACGTGAAAATCGGCGTCATTCCGGGGCATTTCGCCACCAATCACTCCCATGTCAACTACTGTGTGGATATGACCCGGATCAAGAGCTTTCATCGCATGGCGAAAAGCGCGGCGGCGGAGCTGGCAAAGCCCTATCTTACCACCACTCCCATCGATACCATCATCTGCCTGGAGGGTACGGAGATGATCGGCGCTTTTCTGGCCAACGAGCTGGCCCAGCCGGGCACCTGTATCCTCAACGGCGGCAATGATATCAGCGTGATAACGCCGGAAACCAACGCCAATAATCAGATGATTTTCCGGGACAATACCCAGAAGATGGTCTGGGGTAAAAATATTCTGCTGCTGCTCTCCTCCGTTTCCACGGGAAAAACCATCAACCGCTCTCTGGAGTGCCTGCGGTATTACAGCGGCCGGTTGGTGGGAATCGCCGCGATTTTCAGCGCCATTGGGGAATCCAATGGCATCCCGGTCAACGCGATCTTTACAAAAGAGGATCTGCCCCATTACGAGACCAGCCTTTCCACGGAATGCGCGCTGTGCAAAAGCGGACAAAAGATCGATGCCATCGTCAACAGCTACGGCTATTCGAAAATTTGAGAGTCACCCATTAAGCCCCGGGATCCTGGGATCCCGGGGCTTTTTCCGTGCAGGCGGGAGGCACGGCAGCCGATACCTACAGGAACGCCTGTCCCGGAGCGCGCATATACTGATAAAGGATGAAAGGCCCGGATCGGGAGGCAATGCAGACGAGAGAATTTGCCCAGTCTTATCCGGTCGGGTGAAAGAAAGGATAGGAAGGACACATGTATGATGATCCCGATAAACAGGCGGCCTACCGCCGTATTCAGGATTTTTCCACCGAACAGCTCATCTGGCGGGTGATGTACGCGGTCAACGCGTTTCAGGACAGCCCCCTTCTGCCCGCGATCCGGCAAAAGCTGCAAAGGCTCTGCGAGCAGGCCTCCGCCCGGATATTGAACGACAGCCATACGCCGGAAGGAAAGAAGCTGTCTCAGGCTATCGACCAGTGCGGCAAGGCGTACATGCATTATGTCGATAGCCTGGCTCAGGGGAACAGCCGGGCGGAGGAGGATAAACAAAACTGGCTGAAGGACCGGGAGCGGGTCATCGAGCTCACCGCCCGGGTCGCGCCCGGCTCCGCCGACATATGGAAATCCATGCTGGGGCATGAGACGGAGTTGCTGGAGCAGGTCATCGAGGATATCCGTATGGGGCGGTACAAAAGCATGACGGAAATCACCTCGTTGCTGCGGCGTTTGGCGGCGGATATATCCGATTATTTGGCCAAGGGAAGCCTGCATGAACATCTGCCGGAGCTGGAAGCGCCCGTCGGGACGGGCGGCTGATCTCCGCAGCCGTCAGAAATCAAGCATCCCCGGCAGGTCTGCAGTCACACAGCCCGCCGGGGATGCTTGTCTTCCTATGTTTTTTGAAAAGAGGGGGAGAGGGTGGAAAATGGTGGGAAAGGAAGAGGAAAAAGGGACCGCCTGCCCGGTGAAATGACGCGGCAGGGGAGCTGTCCCGTCCGTCTGTCCGCGGCTTTTACCGCAGCAGGCACTTGATGAGATGAAGGGCGTATTGGCCGAAGCCCAGGTCGTTGGGGTGGGCGGTGTCGGAGAAGAAGCGGGTGTGATGAGGCACGAGATCGTCCCCGTAAACCGTGCGCAGGCCCAGCCGCTTCCCTTCGGCCAGGATCTCCTTGGAAAAGATTAGATTCATGGCGTACTGTTCCGCGCCATCGGTATCGCAGTTGGTGAGATAGGGCGGGGTGATGACGGTGATATTCGCATAGCCGTACAGCTCCTTGACCGCCCCCAGATACTCCTTCATATTGGCGGTGATCAGTTCCAGATCCTTGAGGAAAAAGACGTCGTTGCTCCCCAGGGCCACGATGACGTCGGTGGGCCGATAGGGCAGCTCCGGATCCAGGGCGGTCCGGTCGAAGCAGTCGCCGCCGACGCTCATGTTCAGCAGCTCCGCGTCGAAAAATCGTTCCAGCTCCGCCGTGTAGCAGAAGGAGGCGGAATTCCCCATGAGCCCCTGGGAAATGGAATCGCCCAGAATCAGGAATTTCCGGTCGCTCACCGGCGCGGGGGTTGCCCGGCCAAAGGAGGGGGCGCCGATTTTCACCTCCGCGTTGTGGGGGAAATAAATCGTTATCCGGCGGGGTCCCGGCGTTTTGCAGGTATAGTGGACGGCTTCCGGCGCCTGTTCCGCCCTCACCAGGGGGACGAAAGCGGCAAAACGGCCGTTTTCATAGATATCGAAGCTGGGCTGTCCCTTCTCCCACCAATCCCAGAAGTTGACCGTGTGATAAATAAAGCCGATTTCATCCGCATCGGTGATAAAGTCCAGCTTGATGCCAGCCGTGGCGTAGGGGTAGCAGCAACGGGGAATCCCCTTGTACCGCTCCAGCTGTTTTTCGGTCAAACGCAGGGGCATGATAAAGCCGTTTTCCTCCCTGACGGATACGATGCCCTTGAACAACCCGGCGATGGACGCCGGGTCAACGGCGGCTGTGGTCCGTGCTGTGTCCATCCGTGATTCCTCCCACATAGTTTATATTTTCCTGTATACTGTAGCACAATGCGGTGACGGTGACAAGAGAAAAAAGGCGGAAAAGGGCATTTTTTAGGGCCGCGGCGGAGGAGATGAGCGATGCCCTGACGGTGTATCGATACACTATCTCTCGACATCTGCCGCCGGCTGTTCAGTATGGTTTTTCGGGTGGCTTTTGATTGCCGTCTGTGCGCTCCGGTATGCCGCTCCTATCTGCCCGGCGGCCTGACACGGCGGAGCGGTCGGACGGGTGGTCGCACAGGCGGATAGGAGCGGCAGCGGACAGATTTTTTTCACCCTCAGCCGGCATTTCCACGCCGCGCTTACCTCTTTCCCTCTCTCGATTCAAGCGACAGCTATAGCTTGGAATTTTTTTAAGGAGAGGGGCGCTGCCTGGCTTCCTCTCTGCCGTCTCGGTCTGTCTTTCCTCTCATGGTTTCCTTTGTCCGCCGCCTGTCTCTCCTTTTTAGGTTTTCCTGAAGTCCCGGCCCTGCTGGAGGGCTCTCCTACAAAAACGCGAAGAACCGGGACAATACGTCTCCGGTTCTTCGCGTGCCAAGGTCATCCACCTCATTCGTCAAAATCTACGCAGGAAGCGAGAAGATAGCCGAAGGAAGCTCCCAGCATAGCGGTGATGAGGACGCTCATCACCCAAGTCCCCACGGAGATGCTCACCTCCCACGCCCCCCTTCCCGAAGTTGTGGTTTTCCCCGGCGTATTCTTCCGGATCGCACCATGTTCTCCACCTCCCTGCTTTTTATCAGTATATGGCGGCGGAGAAAAGGGGTGAGGGGAGAAGGGGCGGTGGATTTTGGCTAAAGGAACCCAGCGGGATCCGGAGATGGATGAAAATGGCAGGGAGTCCGTTCCGGCTTGCTCTTTCGCGGCGGACCGTAGCCGTAGCCAGGCAAAGCCTTGTGAACGTATTGCCGGCGAGCTTTTTGAGACGCTTCAACGGCCCCGCCGACAAACGGGCGCATCACCGTTCCCAAGCAAGTCCCTCCTTCGTTGACCGGGTTTGGCTTTTCCAGAGCGTCTCCGTTGCGAAAGCGGATATTTTCCATCACGAGTAAATATCCGATTTTCGCCCCGCCCCCTGTTTCTTCTTTTTTCTATGGAACGCTAAAGCTCTACGAAGCCCCCGGCAATGCCGGGGGCTTCGCTTACAAAAAGAGGAGCTGCAAAAGTTCCTTTTGCAGCTCCTCCCCGATCATCCTTCGACGGGCCGTGGATGAAGGGCCGCATTGACGGCCCTGATGAACCACCAAGAGCGTTGCTCCCGCTTGTTTCGGACTGCCGAAAGCCATACGGCAGCCGAAAACCGACGGGCCTAACAGTGGGATTCCGCCCTATGCGCCATCCACTGGTTCAGCCCCCGGTAAGCTGCCGCATGAATTCCACCCCGTACAAGCGTTCCAGCTCTTGATAGATTTTGTCAAAATCTTCCACAAGGCCGCCCGCATCGTCGTGCAGCAGATCCACAATAGCCTGAATCTCCTCCGCGGACAAATCGCTGACCCGGAAGGTGGCGTCCTCATAAGCGTCCAGATTCTCCGGCGGCGTCACCGTTACCTGGTCGCCGAAGGCCTCGAATTGAAGGTGCCATTCCACATGGAGGGTGACAGCCACGTCGATGACGGTTCCCGTTGCGGGATCCGGCGTGGGCTGGTTGCCCGCGGCGCTGAAGGCGGCCGTATATTCCGTGAAATAGCCGTCCCTTCCCACGACACAGGTAATCTCCGGATCGGTAAAGGAGAATCCGTTGTCCGCCGTCATATCGGCGCCCAGATCCGCCAGCAGGCTCTCCAACTGGCCGCGGGATCTGTCTGCGGAAAGCTGAAAGGAGATAGCCGTCTCGCCTTCCTTCTCTGAGAGCGTCACACCCTTCATAGCCTTTTCTGTGGCAGAAAGCAGCATGTCGGTGTCCTCTCCCGACAGGGAGAGAAAATCCGCCCAGGTGCTTTCCCGCTTATATTGGGTGTCGCCGGAGGACACGTACAGGAAGCCGTCCTTGAAATAGGTGATATTCCGGGATTCTTGTCCCAGCACGGTGGTGACCATGTCGGAGAGCATCTCGCCGGAGTCTCCGCTTTCGATGCGGGCGATTTTCCCCTCCGCTGCGGTTTCCGTGCGGATTCCGGCGACTTCCGCCGTCATCTTGAGCTTTTCGGCAATTTGTATGGATGTCTCCGCCGTGGTTTTGTCAAACGCGGTCTTGAAAAGGTCGTAGGGCTTCGCCGCTTGCGAGGAATCGGCGGCGCCGGAAGCGGAAAGGGAAGAGGGGGCGGCGTCCGGAGAGGAGGCCGCGGGTCCGCCGCAGGCGGTCAAAGTCAGCAGAAGCGCGGAGATCATGCCCACGGCGGTCAGGGTTCGCATTTTCATAGAGGGGTTGGTTCCTTTCTCATAGTCGGAATATCAAACATCATCGGAGCCCAAGAGCCGGGAAAGCGCCTGGTCGACTTGATCATAGCCGTATTTTGCCGCCAGCTGCTCATAAATTTCGTCGAAGTTCGCCACCGGCTGGCCATATTCGTCAAAGAGGCTTTCCAACACCTCGGTCAGTATCGCTTCCTCCACTCCGGCCGGGATCTCCTGAAAGCTGTCCAGATCCTCCGGCAGGGTGACCGTCACCTCGGCGCCCAGCTTATCCACGGTCAGGGAGAACGTATATTGATAGAGGGCCTCAACCTCCACGTTTTTGGAGGGGTCGTTGTAATCCGGCTGGGTGATCCGGCCGGTGATTTCGCCCGACATGGACAGTTTGCGGAGCACCGAAGCCTTGTCGACCACCATGCTCATCTCTATGTCGGAATAGGAAATATCCACCAATTCCTCCAGGCCGTTGTCGCCCGTCATGCCCAGCAGCGTCTGGAGAAGCGAGGTCAGCTTGCCGCCCGGCAGGCGGGAAACGATGCGATAGCCCTCCTCCTCGGCGGTGACGGAGGCGTTTTCCCGCAGGCTTTCCTCCAGAGAATGCAGATCCTCCATCGACGGCAGGTCGTCCCGCTCTTCCTCCTCCATCGGCTGCTTGATTTTTTGTCCCTGGGAGGCGGTGTACTGATATTCTCCGTCCTGCCACATCTCCATGTTCACCGACTGTCCCAGTACGCTGGTGGTCACCAGCGCATGAAGAAGGGTTTTCTCCTCCTTCTCGACAGCCTCCAGCTTCATCTCAATGGGAAAGGTGGCGGTGATACCGGCAAAAGAGGTGGTGAATTCCATCTCCATGCTGCCGGCTATGGCTTTTTCCGCCTCTATCTTCTCCATCGCCGCCTTATACAGACCGGCGGCCTCGGGCAAAGCCGGGGAGGTGGCGGATGTTTCCGGAGCGGAGGCTGCGGGTTTTTGCGGCCTGCCGCTGCAGCCGGCGGCAGTCAGGAGCAAACCGGAAGCCAGGATACAGGCC
>CAKTTT010000150.1 GCA_934615635.1 uncultured Eubacteriales bacterium
GAAGGGAGGTGTTGCAAACGTCTCCCAGCTCGATCCGGCTCATCGCCTCCAGCCGCGGCTCCGGATCCCCTGGATAAACCGGCGCGGTCAGCAGCTCCCGGGTGATGTCGATGCGTTTCATATGCCTCGCCCCCATCATCCCTTCCATCTTACAGGAAAGCGATGCAAAAAGCAAGGGGAGGGAGTAAAGGAATCGTGACCAGATTGCACCCAGGCGCATATGCTGTATTGGGAGGTGAACATCAAATGTTTGGTTGTGGTAATGGTTGTTCCTGGATCTGGATCATCATCCTGATTGTAATCGTCTGCTGCTGCTGCAATGGCGGTGACAACGACTGCGGTTGTAATCAGGGGGCGAACAACGGCGGCTGCGGCTGTGGTTGCGGCTGCTGAGATCCATAGTTCCCGTACAGAAGGAGGGAGGGGCCGAACGGCCCCTCCCTCCTTCTGTATCTCATCCCGCGTTCACTCGGTCCGCTGAATGGTTATCACTTCCATCGTCCGGCTGTCCTCGTCTCCCTTATAGGTGAGCTTGACCCGATCCCCTGCCTTGAGAAAGGGCAGCTCGGGCGATACCTCCACCGAGGCGACAAAGATCCGCTCCTCCTGCTCCAATTGCAGGTAGTAGCTGGTGTTGCCCTCCAGCACCACGTCGTGGATCTCCTTGACCACGCCGGTTTTTTCCTCGGTGTCCCCGGCCTGCACACCCTCCTCCTTGTTCAGCACCCGCTCGTAGTCCGCCTTGGCCTCCTGCACGGTGGAGCCGAGCCCCACCAGCTGGTATCGCTTAACGTCCACGAAAGCATACATTTTCACCAGCCCCGAGTTGTCCTTCAGAGACATGAAGTAGGTGGGTCGGTTGGAGACGTTGAGCAGCAGCGGGAAGGTGGCCTTATAGCCCTGATCCTGCACCCTGCCCTGAGCGGAAGACATGGCGGAGTTTTCCTCCGCGCCGGAAATGGTGTAAAACTTGGTGTCCTTGGTCCGCATGTTTACCAGCACGAATCCCACGTTGGACTGGTCTCCCGCCACCGAAGTCATGCCGGTATAGAGGTATACGTCGTCGTTCACCGCAATGTAGTTGTATCCGTCGGTGGGGCGCAGCACCCCCTTCTGCCCGAAGTTGGCGTTCCAGAAGCCGGATTGGTATTTGCCGTTCCAGGTAAGCTGTTCCAGAATTATTCCGGCGTTGTATACCTGATCCGCCCAGGTGGGGATATCCTCCACCGCATAGTACCGATGCTCGCCTGTGATGGCGTTGACCAGCACCGCGCCCTCGATATCCCGGCCGTTCCACAGGCCGATGCGGTAACGCACGGTGGGGGCGATCCAATAGGGGGTGCCCTCTTCGTCGATTTCGAAGGAATAGGTCTCAAAAATCTTGGTGGGATAGTTGAAGCGCAAATGCCGCTGCAGATCCCGCAGCAGGAATTCGCAGGGGGCGTATTTCATCCCCTTCTCCAGCCGCATCAGGGTGGTTTCCTGGGACACCATATCCACCTTAATATAAGCGGGAACGCCCTCCGATTGATTGTTGAACCATTTGAACAGGTCGCCGTAAACCAGCGGCGTCACCCGCACCGGACGGTTCTGGTAGTTGATCTGGGTATATTCCTCCGAAATTTCGAATTGGGAAACCAGATCGGACATTTCGCCCAGCTTGCGTTTGCCAAGCTGTATGGAGGAATCCCGGTCCACCACCGGGATCTGGTTCATGCTCAGTTCGGCCACGTCCTCGGTGAAGTTGCCGTCGGTTTTCTGCAGCAGATCCTTGTAGCTGCCGGCGTGGAAAATTTCCGCTCCGAACACGGAAGCCAGCACCATCAGGGCCACGATACCGCCGATGGTGAAGAGAAAGCCCTTGATCATCCGGCTGGAGCGTTTGAAGGAGGGCAGGTTGGGCTTGTGCACCTTCACGCCGCCGATTTCCACCTCCGAGGTGCCGGCGGAGGCGGCCGCGCCCCGCAGCTCCCCCACGCTCATGCAAACGAGGAAGACGATCAGGGACAATACGGCGAACCGCCAGAAGACCGGGCTGGTGAGATTGATGGGAGGAAGCATAAACCAAAACATCACCAGCACGATAACAGCGGCGACGATGCCGCCGATGATCCGGGATTTCCACAGGGAACCGCCGCGTTCGCCGCGGGATGGATCGTTTCTTTTTTTCATATGACCCCTCATTTCTGCTTATAAGAGTATTCTACCACGCCGGCAGCCGCGATAAACGCGGCGGATACAGAAAAAGGCGGCCGCAAAACAGGCCATTCTGCCGCCGTCCTTCGTCTGCCGGATATGGCTTCGGATACTTTGGAAAACCCTTCCTGCCTATTCCGCATCGGCTGCGGGAGGCTGCTCCGCTTCCGGCTGCGGGGTTTCCGTCCGCTTCCGGTTCCATTTTTTCACGAGGCTGTCCGCCCATTTCGGGCGCCAGGCGATGGGACGGATCAGGAAGGAGGCCACAACGGTCACCGCGGCGCACAGGCAGAAGAAAGCCCGGAAATAAACGCTTTCCACGCCTACCAGCATCATATTCTGATCGAATTCATAGTAAAAGAAGCAGGTGAAAAGGGCGAGGAGCAGCTCGGCGATGGAAAAGACCCGCAGGCTCACCACGTCGAAACGGCGGCCGTGGGTGGCGGAAACCGCCATCAGCGGCAGCATAAACACCAGAAAGGTATGGATAATGGCGCACAGGATGAAAAGGAGGATACCCCACTCCTGAGGATGCAGCTCGCCCCTCGCTTCCACCAGCGACATGATCAGCGTGACGATGAAGAGGAGCAGGGGCAGCAGAACGGCCGCGTACTCCACCACCCGCGTAACCAGACGTACCGGTTTCTTTTCGTCCCAAAACTTGTGGATCAGGAATATCCCCAGGACGACCGCGGCGGCCAGGACGCCCCAAAGCGCCGGAGAGGCGTTGAGATAAACGAACAGAATCATAGCCAGCAGCACCTGGACAATGGAAAATCCTATCAGAACCTTAACGTAGAGGCGGGAATCCTCCTCGCGAATTTGAATCGGCATGACGGTTGCATCCTTCCTTTTGAATCCGGGATGAAAATATCTATTCTAATCAGTATACCCTTTTTAGTTTAAAAAAGCAAGCCTATCTAAAGGGCGGCCGCTCCCTTTGCAAGGAAGCCTATAAAGGAAAGCCTTCACCATAAGCCTTTCGCCCCTTCCGCTTCCCCAGCGGATCGCTCCGCGCTGCGGCAGGCTGGAAAGGGACCGCCGGCGCGGAAAGAGCGGGATTTCCCGATGATCGCTCAAAAGGGGGGGGCAATCCCTGCGGGATGTGTCCAGAAGAATTGAGCGGCGGGCGCTCTGCTTTGGCAAAGAGGGCAAACATGGCTGGCCGGCTTTCCGCTTTATGCGCGATGGCGTTCAGGCAGCGGAGAGAACGCCGGATTTTATTGCCTTTCCCGCTCCCCAAACACTTCCGGGGCGGTGGCGTTTTGAAGCGGCCCGTTTCCGCCCAACCGGGATCGGCCTCCGGCTTCGGTTTTCCCGGTCTGTCCCTGACAGTCATATTACAAGGAAGGCAGACTTGGTCTCGAGTTGTCATCAAATGCACATAAAACCGATTGAAAAACTGTGTATGCGACCGAATCGCTCCAATGTTGAAAAACAGGACTTGACAATAGAGAACCGTCGACGTAATATTATATTATTAACAAATTACAAAAAAACTGTTATATAAATTTATCGGAATAAGTTAAAAATAAGTACAAAATTGAATATTTGCTCCTTATAATTTCCTGCGACGATGGCGCTCCGACGTCATCGTCTATCATTTCTCTGGGAATGAAATGCTTTCGTCCTCTTTCGTAACACAGATGAGGGTGAACGCAGTAGTCTCATCCGCGCAAGGGATATCAGCAGGCTCCATGGATATCGCGGCCAATTCCGACCAACTCAGGAGACGACCGGTTTGTTCCCGTTTGGATGCGAAAAGTTGCACAGAAGGAGGTGAAAATATTCCACATAATTCGCGTTTTTTCGAGGAGCTCAGCAAGCCGGTGGTTTTCCTCTTGGATATGGTCCTTCCCCGCCTGCAGACGTATGAGGGGATGGCGGCAAAAACAGGCAGGATTTTGGAAGAAAAAACGAAAGGATGTGTCAATGTGAGCAAGATGCTGAAAAATCGTGTCCGCCGGTTATTGTCCGGTATTCTGGCGCTTACTTTTGTGATGACCTCCGCGCTTTTCTCCACGGTATCGGCGGAGGAGGGAACCGCTGCCGTTCAGTACGGCCTCCATGTGGAGAGCGATGGAACGGTTACTATGCAGGGCAAACCTTTTTACGGTATGGGCGTCAATTTTTATAATTCTTTCAACCGCACCATCGGCAACTTGGAGTATGAGGAGTATATCGACGACTTCAAGCTGCTGTCCGAGCTGGGCATCCCCTTCATACGGGTGGCCTTCAGCCCCTATTACGCGATCAATTGGCAGCAATATGTGGATAATCCCGAGCTGTACTTCAACGAAATGGACCGTCTGGTCCGGACCGCGGAGGAATACAACATCGGCATCATTGCCTCGCTGTTCTGGTGGATGCCCGGCGTACCGGATCTGATGGGCGAGTCGGTGAATCAGATCGGCAACCCCAACAGCAAAACCGTAGCCTTTGCCAAGAACTACGCCGGCGCGGTGGTGGAACGGTATGTGGATTCTCCGGCGCTTTGGGGCTGGGAGATCGGCAACGAATTCAATCTGCCGGCGGATCTGTTCTACCCGGACAACATCCCGCTGATCGCGCCCCATTACGGCACGCCGGAAACCCGGACTGCCGCCGACATCCCCACTTCGGAGGATGTGCAGGTTTTCTACACGCAGATTTCCGCCAAGATCCGCACCATCGATAGCTACCGGATGATCAGCAACGGCGACGCGGAGTACCGCGCCTCTCAGATGAATCTCCGGACCAACCACAATTGGACGACGGATACCCTGCAGCAATTCAAGGAGTTGGCCTCGGTCTTCGCGCCGGGCGACATCGACACGGTGAGCAGCCATATTTACGATTATGATCAAAATCGTTTCGGCCGCACCACCAATATCGAGGAGATGCTGCAGCTTTACGTGCAGAACAGCCGGTATTACGGCAAGGCCTTCTATTTCGGAGAGTTCAGCTCCAACTTGGGAGACGAAGCCCAGGACAAGCTGACGGCGCAGCGGGTGTTCAACGCCATACGCAACGCCGACGTGCAGTTGTCCTCTCCCTGGAATTACGGTATGACCTCCAACGGCTCCTTCCTGGCCACCGGACAGGGATCCTTCATGCTGGACATGATTTCCGACATCAACCGGGAATATGCCGTTCAGGGCAAGCAGGATCTCTCCAAAGCGTGGCCCAAAGCCAACCTGGCAAAGGTGGCGGGCGATGCGGACCACATGATCAAGCGGGGCGTGGACAATTTCGATCCCACCAAGATGATCAGCTACCGCGACCGTTGGTATGGTTGGTCCATGGGGGGAGAGTTCCCGGTGAGCTCCTTCACCGCGGACAGCACTGTCAAATATAACGGCGCCTCCACCTTCAAGATCGAGCAGTCCGGCACCAATACCCGGACCAGTATGCAGACTCTGATCCCGCTGGAGGGCAATAAGACATACACCCTCACCGCCTACATCAAAACCCAGAACGTGGCGCTGGTAACCGGTTCCAATCCTCAGCAGGGCGCCTTCGCCGCCTGGGGTCTGGTGGACGACAGCTATCTGGCTTCCAGCTATTGGGGCACTAAACCGAGTATGCTGGTGGCCAATGTGGACGCCAACGAGAACCACAACTGTCTCGTCACGGAGCAGGGGGCCAAGACCTTTACCGGCACCAACGATTGGACCAAGGTCCAGGTAACCTTCACCACCCCGGCGGCTGCGACGGCTCTGTTCATGCAGTTCCAGCTTCGGGATGCGACGGGTAC
>CAKTTT010000151.1 GCA_934615635.1 uncultured Eubacteriales bacterium
TTGTAAAACTGCTGCAGAAGGTTCCCCAGCATGAGCGGGAAGGCAAAGCGCAGCAGCCTTTTGGTGATGCTGCCCTCGGTTAAATCGTACTCCACGGCTATGCGCTCCTTTCCGGTTTGCCGACGGCCGGGGCCCGTCCGCATTACCCCGCCTATTTTACCACATAAAGAGCGGGAAGTCGACTGCCAAAAGCAGCCGGCTTCCCGCTGATTTCTGTTTAACCGATGGAATCGGTCCGATAGAGGAATTTAACGCTGCCGTCCACCCCTTCGGGGCCGCCGGCAAAGCCGGTGTACTGTCTGGACGGATCCGTTACAGCTTGTATCCGGTGGGGCGGCTTTCTCCGCTCTCCGCCGAAGGTGTCGACGATTTTCCCGATTCCCCCTCCCGGCAGGCTTTTATTCCGTCCCGAAGCTGTATGGCGCCCTCCTTGAGCTGTTCCCTGCTGGTTGGCCGCTCTTCCGTCCTTGGGAAAGTGCGCCGATCCCTCCCACCGGCCGATCCTCCTATGTAAAAAGCAACCGGTTTGCGGATAAAGCTGCAAACCGGTTGCTTTTTATATCTGTTTTTTTATCCTGTCCAAAGCGCCCTTTTCCAGCCGGCTGACTTGGGCTTGGGAGATGCCGATTTCATTGGATACCTCCACCTGGGTCATGCCTTTGAAGAAACGAAGGTTGAGGATGCGCTTCTCCCGGTTGCTCAGGCTGCGGATGGCCTCCTTCAGGGCGATTTCGTCCAACCAGTTTTTATCGTCGTTATGATCTCCTACCTGATCCATCACATAAATGGTGTCTCCGCCGTCGGAATACACCGGTTCATAGAGGGAGACCGGATCCACGATCGCCTCCAACGCCATCACCACCTCCTCTTTGGGGAGATCCAGCTCGCGGGCGATCTCCTCCACCGTGGGATCCCGGAGCTTTTCGGTGGTGAGCCGTTCCTTGACCTGCATCGCCCGATAGGCGGTATCCCGCACCGAGCGGCTGATTCGTATGGCGTTATTGTCCCGCAGATAGCGGCGGATTTCCCCGATAATCATGGGAACGGCATAGGTGGAAAACCGGACGTTCTGGCTGATATCGAAGTTATCAATGGACTTGATGAGACCGATACAGCCCACCTGAAAGAGATCGTCCAGGTTTTCCCCTCTTTGGGTGAAACGCTGGATAACGCTGAGCACCAGCCGAAGATTACCGTTTACCAGCTCCTCCCGGGCTTTTCGGTCGCCCGCGTGCATACGTTTGAGCAGCTGCATCTTCTCATTTTCCGTCAGGACCTTCAGATTGGCTGTGTTGACCCCGCATATTTCCACCTTGTTATACAAGCACGGTCACGTCCCCTCTGCACATGGAAGTATACTTCCAGTATTGCCATCTAAAGGGAAACCATACGCGGCTTGTATTGGAAAAATATTTTATCGGCCGACAGGATTTGCGCGACAAAAAAGAAGCGCCGGGTTAAACGGCGCTTCTTTTTCGCTGGGGTTGTATTGGTTTTTGCGGCCGGCGAAAAACGCCGCCGCGGGGATAGACGCGGATGCGGGCGGTGGGAAATAGCCTTATCCGCAGGAAGCCGGGCGGATTATTCCCGCTCTTTCACCCACTGGGAGAATTCCGGCTCGGGCATGGGCTTCGCGTATACGTAGCCCTGTACCATGTCGCAGCGGATACGGCGGAGAAACTCCAGTTGGTCCGGCGATTCGATTCCCTCCGCCACCGTTCGAATATGCAGGTTCCGGCACAGATTGACCATCGACTCCACAACCGCTTCTGAACGGGCGTCTCCGTTAAAAAATATGCGGTCCAGCTTGACGGTATCCACGTCCAGCTCGCTGAGCAGCCCCAATGAGGAGTAGCCGAAACCGAAATCATCCAGAGAGCAGAGGAAGCCCATTTTGTGCATTTGCGTTATAACGCTTTTGACATATTGGATTTCTCCGCCGTCAAACACAATGGATTCGGTCAGCTCCAGCTCCATCACATTCCGGGAAAGATGATGACGCTTTCTCACTTCGTCGAATTCATGGAGGAAGTCATGATCCCTGAAGTTTTGCCGGGAAAGATTGACGGAAATCGGGAAAAGCGTCAGCCCCTGCCGCTGCCTTTTTTCCTGGAAGGCGCATACCTCCTCGAACACAAACCGATCCAGCCGGCAGATGGCCCCGTTTCGCTCGAAAAGTGGCACGAATTCGGCAGGGGAGATCAACCCCCGCTGGGGATGCCGCCACCGGATCAGCGCTTCCGCACCGCCGATTTTTCCGCTGTCCAGAAGAATCTTCGGCTGCAGATAGACCCGGAAGTCTCCGTTTTCCAGAGAACTGTCCAGCAGATCGAACAGCTCCCGCTCCTGCTTTAGGCGGAGGATCAGGGCATCGTTGTAAAACACAAAGCCCTGATCGTTTTCCGGCGTGACGTTGCTGCGGGCGATATTCGCCCGATCCTGTATGGCGCGGATTTCCAGGCTGGGGTCGTCCACCAGGTAGATTCCCTGCAGGAGGCGGAAGCGGTAGAGCGGCTGCGTTCCCGAATTATAAGCGTTGACGGCCTGGATCATGGCGTCCAGCCTCTCCTGCGCCGCTTCCGGACGGCTTTCCTTTAGACAGAGGTAAAAATTATCCGCCTCCCCGCGGGCGATGATCTCGCCGTCGCGCAGCTGCTTCTCCAGCGTCCGGTAGATATATCGCAGCGCGTTGTCACCCTCGCCGCGCCCGTAGTTTTCATTGATCAGCTTGAAATCCTTGATGTTGAGGGATACCATGCAATAGGTGGAAGGAGGCGCTTCACGAATCGCCTCCTCACACACCTGCAGAAAGCGGAGGTTGTTCATTTTACCCGTGATGGGATCCTCAAAAACCGTTTTATCCAAGTGCCGGCGGTAGCTTTTGTAAAAATAGAGCATCAGCAGAATGATGACGGAAAAGGTCAGCAGAGTCGCGCCGGTGATCAGCAGGGTGGCCAGCAGGTTTTGATTGATTTCCCTGGAGATGATGTCGGCGGGGATCAGGGTGAGCAGTATCCAATCGTAGGCGCTGAGCACGTTATAAGACATCAGAACCTGCTGCCCGTCTACGGTGGTAAAAGCCAGGTCGCCGTCCACACCGCTACGCATATTGCGCTTCATCTGTTCGATATCCCGCACAAGGGCGGCATCTCGGTTATCCTGAAAGACGTCGTCCAAGGCCAGAAAGAAACGGAGATCGGTGGGAGAAATGAGCACCTGGCCCTCCTGATCGATAATACAGGAAACCCCTTGTCCCCCGAAGCTGCCGCTGTCGATGAACGCCTGCATGTTTTTCCGGTCGCGGGCGCCGGCCAATACGCCGGTTACCGCTCCGCCCTGCCACATCGGAATGGTATACAGCACCGTCTGCCCCTCGAGAAAAGCGACGGAGGGTTCCCCTTTCATCGACTGTTGGAAGGCGGAGAGATGGCTGAGATTCGTTTCTAATCCGTCGGCGTGGCAGACGTTTCCTCTCGCATCCATCTCTACCAGATAGGTAAAGCCCAGCATGGGCGCCTTTCTCTCCAGAAACTCATGCCTTTCGGCGAGGGTATCCATCCGCGCAAGGCTGTCCTCCAGCATGGTCAGATTCTCGGTCACCTTTGCCAGACGATAGTCGATATTTTTAGCGACCTCTAAGGACACGTCCTTCATGTAGGCGTTGGTCCGTTTGTCAATGGTTTTTTCCAGATGCCCCACATTCACGACTGTAACCACGGATATGGCAAGAATCAATATGACGATTATACCAAACAGCCACCACCGGGGGCGCTGCTCCCTTCTCAGTTCAGCCTTTTTATCAAATGGCTTCATTGCCTCTCCTCACCGCTTTCCCTATGACGGCGTCGTCGCAATATAGATATGATATCAAAAAAAGAGCGAAGATACAACCGGGATTTCTATACAAAAGGAAAGTTTCATCGAAAAAGGGCGAAAGGGATCGTCTATTTATAGGAATTTTCCTGAATTTCCTACTACAGCGGCGGCCCGGGTGCCGTTGCGACATCGGATGAGGGATTGGAACCTCCGTTATTCACAAAAAGCTTACGGCGTTGTAGAGGATTGAAAAAACATCCCCGCAATTCTATATTCTTTCCACAGGTATGGCGGTTCTCGCTCCGGTTTCTGCTTCGGCCCCCATTCCCAAAACGGGCGCATTCTCGGATTTTCTCCATCCGTACCGTTCAAAGGGATATTTTTCTATCGCCTCGTTGAGAATCCCGATGGCTATCGGAAAATCATTCTGGTCATCGAACGGCATACCGTTAAAATACAGATAGGTACAGGGCGGCAGTTCGGCAATCTCATAGCCGGCCGGAAGCGGTTTGTTGTAATCAAGCGGAACCTCAACAAAAAATGCGTTGCCAGTCGTGCCGGGTTGGATTAAGAATTGAGGCAACCGGCCTCCGGCGGCGGAGTCAAATGCTTCGGGAATGCTGTTATAAAATCTTTCCCAGTCGCATCCCACTTCTTCACATGCCGAAAAATAGTCTGTCGCATTGTATCTCAAAAAAATCAACCTTCGCGCAGGACGCTCTACAATCGAAACGGTAACGGTTCCTGATACGCGTTCTTTTTCCATCGGGTTTATGCCTTCTTTCAATATAGTAGGCTTTAATAGTAGATTATAAGGAGCGTTCATCGCCAAACGCCTAATGCTGAATAGAAGTGGTATACTTTGTCGATGGAGTCGCGGTGACGAGGTGAAGCGACATAAGTAGTTTCATTATGCAAAAGACAACGCTTTCCGTAGCCAATCCAATACAATGCGATCATTTTCAAACACAATGGAAAATAACCGCTTAAGCTCCGCTTTTGTTATCGGGTCAACCACTTTGGCGGCTGGATAACGATCAACATAAGGGCTGACCCCAAGTAAACGCCATATCTTCCAGCATGTGCCATGTGTAGCGTCAAGTTCGTTATCAAAAACGTACTGCTTTGTAATTTGAAACATACAGTCTGCTATTTTTACACTGTTGGTCAAGGTTGGCCGTATCTTATCAGCGCAGCACGCCATGTGAAAGCGATCCTCAATGGGTTTATCCACCCGGTCGTTCAACCATTGGACGGTTTCCTAGGCGTTATCTATAGTTAGTTCATCTATGCGATGATAGATTTGCTTTTCCAACGCTGCGTGCGCTGGATGCCCCAGTGCGACCATCATATGCTGCAGGATGTCTGGCAACAAAACAGAAGGTGCAATTTCATGCCCTGTAATGATGGTGGCATCCTTGAAAGATGCGTACCAATTCACGAAAGTATCCAGCCCTCCGATAGTTCCATCCGGTTTGACAGACGCGCCGGGGTGAGCAAAACCCAGCAAAAGACCGTTATCCTCGCACCCGAGAACCACCGTCCAATCTACGCCATTGTCCAACCGAATAAGCGCCGGAAATCCTAGCATGAGGGAATCCGACAGCATCTGGAGAATTGTATCACGAGAGGCGCCAGCAGGGACACGCTTCCATGACAAACCGGCAATACCCATGATATATGCTACGAATTCGTCGGGCCAATCCCAACCGGTTCCTCCGTCGGAGATGACCTGATAAGTGCCTATGCGCTCCTCCGGCCAGTACCAGCCCAACGCCACGCCTATATAAGCCAAAAAGTCATGATATAGCTGTTCCTGGTGTTTCTGCAAGGTCGATGTTTGACAATTTCCACATTGGATACAATTACTTCCTTTCGGAGGACAGTAATAGGGCGTATTTTCTGTGTAACCTAATACGGGGAGCAATGCGGAGGCCAAGGCGGCGAAGAATGAATTAGATTCGGCTCCGATAGGGA
>CAKTTT010000152.1 GCA_934615635.1 uncultured Eubacteriales bacterium
TGAGACCGTCCAGCGAATCGGTCACGCCGGACAGCACCAGTACGCCGAAGGACCAATAGAGCAGCTCCGGCCGCTTTTCGCTCATCAGATACAGCGTGGCGAACACCGGCAGCAGCAGCAGCCGAAATATGGACAGGGCATTGGGGATCGTCATCTTCAATTCCACGTTGAGTACTTTCATCTTATCAGGCCTTCCCGTGTCCTCGCGACCGCATCGCGGAAACACCTCGTTTCATGCTTCTGTTACCAATCCAGCCGTTATCCCGTGGAGGAGGTGAACGTCCGGAGGATATCCTTCAATACGTCTGCCAGAGGATTGCGCTCCGCCACCCAGCGGACCAGCATGGTGTCATGGATATCCTGATTGGTTATCCATGCATCACCGGAAGAGGATGCGGCGATCATCTGCACCACCGTCACCGCGACGAATACCAGCACCACGCCCTCCGCCACGCCGACTATCGCGCCGAGGCCGCCGTCCATCTGCCGCAGAATCGGCAGCTTGAACACCTTGCTGATCAGGTTCGCTACCAGGGCCACCAAAAGGATCAGCAAAAGAAAAATGAGGAAAAAGCACAGTGTCCTCAGCAGCGCCACCGCCACCGGACGGATGACCACTTCAACCACCGAACGGGCGATATCCTCCACCGAACCGTCCAGGGATTCCTTGACGCCGCCAATAATCTGTTCCGGTGTTCCGAGACCGTACGCCTCCAGCGCATTGAGCACCGGGCCCGGCAGCTTATCCAATGCCGCCTCAATGCCGGCGGCAACCGCCGCGGTATCAGTGGAAGTCATTTGCGAGGCGATAACCTCCTGGAGCTTATCGCCGGCGAAGGCGTCAAAAATCCCGCTGGCCAGCGGGAGACTGGCTACGCTAGCGATAACGACCGCCAGCACACAGCCTACCAGCTTGATGACCGCTTTCACAAAGCCTCGTCGATAGCCGATATAAACTGCCAGCAGAAGTATCAGAATGACCGCAATGTCCAACATATAGGCCACAGGTCATGCCCTCCCATCTTGTATGGTGTGCTTTTCCCCGTATAATATACGGTGCCGAGCCTTGCCGCGGGTCTGCGGGAGCATGGCTTTTTCTTCCCATTTTGTTGAAAAAAGCCCAAGTGTTTGGCTCTCAGCAAACCCGAAAACACAGCCGCCATAATTCCCCTTATATGCTATTCCGGGCTTACGACATGTCACCCGGTTCGGCGGTTTGCCGTCTGGCAAACCGGGGACACAGCCCCTCTGCTTCCCCATATATGCCGCTCCGGGCTGTGTCCAGTATACCATATTTTCAGCTCATGCACAACAGCACAAAAGGATTGATTCTATTAAGATATTCATAAATGTAGCTTTCCCGCAGCATACGAACAGACAGCATCACCGACTCCCGCTCCAGATAGGGAACCACGGTTTCCAGCAGCACCCCCAAGGCGAAGATCATGACAACGCCGGCCGCGGCGCCGCACAAGGCGGAAACCAGCCGCCTTGCCGGACCGGGCCTGCGGGGCGGCGGCGGCAGGTTTCCCTCCACCGCCCTGGCGATGAGATGAAACAGCACCGCCGTCAGGAGAAACAGCAGCAGAAACACCATCCCCCTGGACAACGCTCGCCCATAATCGCCGGTGATGGCCGTCAACACCGCTTCCGGCGTACCCTCCCGTTCGTACACGGCGGCCACCTCGTCGATGTCCGCTCCAAACCGCTCCACCAATTCCACAAAGGGGGCGGGCCGCTCCCGGATCATCCGCTCCAGATCCAGCCCATGCACCGTCTCCATCCCGCTGTCCTTATGAGGAGCGGAAAAGAGATCCGCCAGATCGTTCCCTGCCCGCCGCTCTACCGCAGGCCCGATCAGGGCATCCGCCACCCCTTCCTGCAGCGCGCCGCTGAGAAAAAAGGCGGTGGTCAAAGCCAGTACGGTCGCTCCCAGCGTGAGCAGGGCGCCGGAGGCGGAACGCCGAAAAAAGACGATAAATGTCACGGCCAGGAGCGCCGCGCACAACAGGTCCAGTAAAAAGCTCATGAGATGCTCCCCTTTCTCCGTCCCGTCACGGCCGGTATTCGGTCAGGCTGGTCAGCCCTAGCACAATCGCCCTGTCTCCCAGGCCGCAAACCATCCGCCCATCCGCCGGTATGTCCAGCTTTTGATCCCATCCCTTGCCGCCGGCATGGAGCAGCTCGCCGCCGGTCAGCAGCCAATAGCCTTCGCTCCCCGCCGGAGAAATATCCCGAAAGGAGCCCTCAAAATCCGCCGTATAGGCGACGTCGCCCGTGGAACGGACCACCAGCAACCGTCCTCCGTCGGTATTGCCGTAACGGCGCAGCACCAAGGCGGCGGAATTCTCCCCCTCCGTCATACCGATCAGTTCATATTCCGGATAGCTCTGCTTTTCAAACAGGGTGCCGGACGGGTTGACCACCCAGCAGGCGGAATCCCCTACAGCCAGCACCGTGCCGCCGTCAAAATAGATCACCCGGCACAGCATGAGATCGTTTTGCGCGTATTCCTTTATAGGCGCGTTCTCTGCGCTGCTCATGTCGAAAACCTGCAGGCTGGACCGCATGGCCCCGCCGTCGGTGCTCAGGGATACCATGGCAACCTGCTTGCCGTCCGGGCTGACCGCCGCATCCACCACCATATGCTCCGCGCTCCGGCGGGCATACAGCCGCTTGCCCTGCTTATTATAAACCAGTACCTCCGACATATGGCTCTGAGAGGAGCCGGTCACCAGCGTCACGTTGCCCCGCGCATCCACCGAAGCAGTGACGATCTTGTTTTCCAGCGGCTTGTCCAGCACCGTGGTGGTTTTGCCGTCTTCCGTCTTCTCATTGTTGGCGGGAACATCCAGTAGGGTGCCCGACCGGCTTTCCAAGCGAAAACGCAGACCGTCCGCCTCCGCGATCAGCAGATAGTCCCCCGCTGAACGCAGGATGGGCTTGGCATAGCCGTGGATCCGCCGATCCACTTCGCCTCCCCGGCTGTTGTATAGGATCAGCGCGTTGTCACTGAGCACGGCCAGATTGTTCTTCAGCCGGGTCATGGCGGTAATTTCGCTCCCCACAATGTCCACCGGAAAGCCCGCTCCCTTTTCGCCTCCGGAAAACTTTTCGTCCAGCCAGATCACCAAACTCTCGGGGGCCAGCGTATCCCAGTTGCGGTATACCCAAACGCCGGCGACAAAAACGACGGCGACGATCAGCAGCCGCAGCATCACCCGCGCAAAAAAGCTCCTGCGCCGGCGTTTTTTCCGCGGAACCTCCTGCAGCGCCGGCGTTTCTTCCGGAGCGGCAGGCTCCAGCGGCTGTTGAGGCGGCTCCACGGGCTGCGGCCGCCCGGACGCCGGCCGTGGGGCTGCGGTCCTTCGCTTTTTCACGATCAGATCCTTTTTTTTCGCCATCAGGTATCGCCCTTTCCGGAACGCGGGTTTACAAACGGATAAAATCTGCCTGCGCGTTATTTTTCATGGGGATAAAAGACATGATCCAGATATAGGCCGCAGGCTGGAGCGGTCGCGCCCGCCCGCTCACGGCTTCCGCTTTCCAATATGGCGGGGATGCTCCCCGCCTCCAAGCTGCCGGCCTGAAGCCCCAGCAGCGTGCCCACCATAATGCGGACCATATTATACAGGAAGCCGTCGGCCTCCACCGTGAACAGCACCATCTCGCCCCGCCGTTCCACCTCCGCCCGGCGGACGGTGCGGATGGTTTCCTCCACCGTGCTGCCCGCCGCCTGGTGGGAGGCAAAATCATGCGTTCCCACATAAGCCGCCGCCTGTTCGTTCAAAAACGCCGCATCCAGCGGCCGGCGGCAGTGAAGGGCCCGCCCCTCCCAAAAAGGATTCCGTTCCGGCGCGTTCCATATCCGGTAAACATACCTCTTCCCTAGCGCGGCATACCGGGGATGGAAATCCGCCTCCACCTCCCGGCAGCCGTATACGGCGATATCCCGGGGCAGATGGGCATTGAGCGCCTTCACCATCTTCTCTCCTCGCAGCGGGGAGGCGGTGTCGAAGGCGCAGCAGAACATCTCCGCATGTACCCCCGCATCGGTACGGCTGCATCCGGTCAGGCCCGACCGGATGCCGGTGAGCCGCTCCACCGCGTCCTGCAGCGTTTCCTGCACGGTTATGCCGTTTTTCTGCACCTGCCAGCCGTGATACCGGCTGCCGTCGTAACGCAGGGTCAGCAGCAGCCGCTGCATAGGCCTTCCTCCCTTTCGGAAAAACTACAATACCTTGGGAACCACGAAATTCAGCGCGATGATGAGGCCCAGCATCCCCAGGAACACCGCCAGAGACAAGACATCCCGGCGCTGAAGATGGAGCTGCTTCATCCGGGTTCGTCCCTCGCCGCCCCGATAGCAGCGGCACTCCATGGCCATGGCCAGCTCATAGGCCCGGCGGAAGGAGGAAACGAACAGCGGGATCAAAATGGGAATCAGCGCCCGAACCCGCTGCAGCAGGCTGCCGCTCTCCATATCCGCTCCCCTGGCCTTCTGGGCAGACATGATCTTGTCCGTCTCTTCGATAAGGGTGGGGATGAACCGCAGGGCGATGGTCATCATCATCGCCAGCTCATGCACATTGACGTGCAGCGCCTTTAGGGGCTTCATCAGCCGTTCCAGCGCGTCCGTCAGGGAGGTGGGCGAGGTGGTGTAGGTCAGCAGCGAGCTGCCTGCAATGAGGCAGAGGATGCGTATGGCGATGAACACCGAGTTGATCACGCCCTGCAGGGTGATGTGGATGATCCACCAGTCCACCAGCACGACCTCGCCCTTGACATAGAAAATGTTGATGAAGGAGGTGAAAATAATCAGGGGCAGGATGGGCTTCACGCTTTTCCAGATCAGCTTGACCGGAAGGCGGGACAACGCCACGCTGACAAACAGGAAGGCGATGGCGATCCCCAGCCCCACCCAGTTCTGAGGGACAAAAACGGCCACAATGTACCCGAAGGTCAGCACCAGCTTCATCCGGGGATCCATCCGATGCAGCAGGGAATCGCCAGGGAAAAACTGGCCGATGGTGATGCCGCTAAGCATGGGTCTCCCCCCCTTTCAGCAGGGGAAGCAGCCGCGCGGCGGCCTGCTCCACCGTATACACGTTCTCCCCCACCGGATAGCCCTTTTCCCGCAGCCCCATAAAGATCCGGGTGACCGAGGGAATCGCCAGCCCGATGGCCCGCAGCTCCTCCGCCCGGGAGAAAACCTCCGGCGTGGGAGCATACATCGCCACCTGTCCGCCGTTCATCACCAGCACGGTTTTCGCCACCCGGGCGATATCCTCCATGCTGTGGGAAACCAGCAGCACCGTGGTGCCGTTCTCCTTCTGGTAAGCGGCCACCTGCTCCAGCACCAGATCCCGTCCTTTGGGATCCAGTCCCGCGGTGGGCTCATCCAGAATCAGCACCTCCGGCTGCATGGCCATCACCCCGGCGATGGCCGCCCGGCGCTTTTCACCGCCGGAAAGCTCAAAGGGGGATTTTTCCAGCAGCTCGGTTTTCAGCCCCACAAAGGCGGCCGCCCGGCGCACTCGTTCGTCGATCTCTTCCTCCGGCAGCCCCATATTCCGCGGACCGAAGGAAATGTCCTTGTACACCGTCTCCTCAAAAAGCTGATGCTCCGGGTATTGGAAGACCATCCCCACCCGGAAGCGGACCTCCCGGATCTTTTTTGGCTCCTCCCAAATATCCTTTCCCTCCAGCAGCACCTGGCCGGAGGTGGGGCGCAGCAGCC
>CAKTTT010000153.1 GCA_934615635.1 uncultured Eubacteriales bacterium
GATGGGCGGGAAGACCACGCACCACCAGTTTTTGCCCGCCGCCTCGCCGATGGTGATCCGCAGGGCGTTGTACATTCCCGCCGGCAGGGTGACGCTGTTCTCGTAGCGGCGGGTGGTGAAATACATATTCACCAGCGTCGCCTCCACGGGATAAGGGAAGCCCTCGGCCTCCACCGTCCGCTGGGCGACCGCCTGCAGCTCCGGCAGCTTTTCCTGGGCCAGGGTCAGTGCGTCTCCGGCGTCCGCCGCCTCGTCGAACAGCCCCGCCGCCGCCTCGACGACCGCATCCCGGACCTTCAGCTTCAGCTCCTGATCCGCCTGGCTGTCCGAGTTGGCCAAAACGTGAAGCCGGACGACCCGCTCCCGGATGCCGGCGCATTCCCCGCTGAAGCCGCACAGGGAGATCAGCAGCGCCGCCGTCAGCGCCAGGGCGATTGCTTTGATCCATCTTTTCATGGGGAAATCCCGCCTTTCCGGTGTTGATATCCCCAGTATGGGCGGCGGCCCGACGGTTATACAGCGGTATGGGAAAAATTTTCCAGAAGCCGCCGCGGCGTCCGCAGATCCCGGGAGGAAGGGGGCGGCCCGGCGTATCGGAGCGCCCGGGCCTCGCCGTTTGGCAGTTGGACCCGACGGAACCGGAGCGGGCGATGAGGGCGGTATTTCCGGTGGTACACGCCATCCCGGCGGGATTTCGGCGGCGGCTGGTCCGCCTCCCCGGCCGTGAGCGGATGGCTGTCGGTTGTCGGTTGGAGCGGGCCGGGCGGAATAGCCGGCGTTCGCGTGGCCGGAGACGGCAATCCCCTAGGCGCAGCCGGCGCTTCCCGGCAAACCCTTGAAAGGCGCTGACTTTCCCCTTCCGGCCCGATCACCGGCGGGATCGCCGTGTGTGAGCGGAGAGAGGCGCTGTCCGGTTCCGCCGCTCCGCCGCCCTGTTTTTCAGCAGAGCCCCCTCTTTTTGCCTGGCTGATCGGATCCCGTGGGGGCTTGCCGAGGGGATTCGCTGACAATGGCTTTCCCGGCCAGCCGGCTTTGACGCTGGCTTGCGCCTGAAGGCGCTTGTGCGGTCCACCCTAAGGGGTGCGAATTCCTTCATCATCACCCGGCCGACCGTCATGTCCGCCTTCAACCGGTTGCAGCTATCCTCTGGAGTTGATTGAACCCCTCCGGTGTGGCCGGAGGGGTTCAATCAGCAAGAAGTACGGGGGAAAGCGTTCCCCCGTACTTGACAGCTATACGATTGTGGGAGTCAGGAAAGCCGTCCCAGCGCCCGGCGCACCGGCGGCAGAGCAAGAGGGAGCAGCGGCGCGAGGATTACGCTGAGGATCACGCTTTTCAGGGCGTTGAAGGGCAGGCTGATCGTCGCGGCGGCCATGGCGGCGGCGGGGGTGAGGGGATTGTTGAGGAAGAAGCGGAAAAACAGGGGGGCCACCGCCAGGTTGCTGAAAAAGCCCACCACCAGCATGACCGCCACCCCGCTCACACAGGCCAGGATCAGTCCCTTTACCCGGTTCCACTCCCGGCGCTCCATCATCCGGTAAAGGATGGTGAAGGGCAGCGTGTAGGCGCAGCCCACCAGGAAATTCTGCAGGTTGCCGAAGCCCATCTGGGTGCCGAAGCCCTTGAGCAGCATTTCCAGCAGGTTTTTGATCAGTTCGATGAGCACCCCGTAGGCCGGGCCGAACAGCACCCCGCCGAACACGGCGGGAATATCGCTGAAATCCATTTTCAGATAGGTCGCCGCGGGCAGGAGAGGAAACTCCAGCAGATAGAGCACCAGAGCGACGGCGGAGAGCATGGCGACGGACACCAGCCGGGTCAGGGAATGGCGGGTTTGGATACGGACCTTTTGCATAACGATCTCCTCTTTTTTCGGCTGCCCACGAAAAAAGCCCCGCGGTGATGAACCGCGGGGCGAGAATGCGCAGAAAAAACCGCGCACGTCTTCTCCCATCCGGACTTTAACCGTCGGCTCCGGAATCACACCGGAATTGCCAGAAAAGGCTCGCGGGCTCATCGGTCAGGGACCGCATCACCGCCGGTGGGGACTTTCACCCCGCCCCGAAGACAGCTTATGGAATTTTACACGGAATCACCGTGTATACATATAGTGTAATCGGCGGCGAGGTTCCCGTCAAGTGATAAAGACGCTAAACATTTCGCCCCCCTTGCGGGAAATTCTGCCTATAATACCGACAGGAAAAGCTTTCCGGGCGGCTTCCATTTTCAGGGGATTCCTTTGGTCAGGTTGACGGGCTTGTCAAAAAAATCTTATGAATATTGGGCATAAAATGAGAAAAAATAACAGGTTTGTAACAATGATTGCAACCGGTTCGGGGTTGTGGTATAGTTCATATGGTATAGGGGATTACTATATTCACCCATGCTTTTGCCTGTTTTATTTTTTATGAAAGGAAGTGAGCGCGTGCGGGCACGGATTCTGGATATCAAAATCAACCTGCGGCAGCCCTGGCTGCTGTGTGTGCTGCTGATAGCCGTCATCCCCCTGTTTCCGGAATACATCAGTCCTTTCTTGGCGGTGGGCGCGCTGATCGCGGCTCACTTTGACGCCAAGGCTCGCCGGCGGGATTTCGTGGTGGGCGGCTTGGGTAAGCTGCTGCTGCTATACATCGTCTATATGGCCGTGACCATCATCTTTTCCGCCAATCCCTTCAACAGCGTGACCACGGTGCTGATGTGGGTGATGGCCTTTTTGGTTTATGTTTCCCTGACCACGGTGCTTTCCAACCGCCATCGGTTCGACACGGCCCTGTTCTGCGTCACCCTGATCGCCGGCGTGGTGGGGCTGATCGCCTGTACGCAGTATGTGCTGCGGGCGGGCTTCGGCATCAATGTTTCCATGTATTTCTGGCAATGGATCGATGTGGCGGTTTACCGGTATTTCCCCATGCCGCTGCTGCTGGATCTTCATCAGCTACGGGCCGCCTCCACCTTCAACAATCCCAACGTCATGGCGGAATACCTCATCATGGTGATCCCCTTTATGTCCTATTACGCCTTCAGCGGCCTGCGCAAGGGGACCCGGTTGCTCTGCCGGTTCTGTCTGCTTTTTGCGCTGGGGGGCGTGGCGTTCTCCTTCTCCCGGGGCAGCTATCTGGCCCTGCTGGTGATCGTGGGCGTTTTCTGCCTGGCCAATATTCGCAAATGGACAATCATCCTTTTGGGCGGCATCTCCGTCCTGGCGCTGATCCCCTCATCGGTCATCGAGCGGTTTATGTCGGTGGGGAGTATGGACAGCTCCATTTCCACGAGGTTTGATATCTGGACCCTAAGCTTCCAGGAGATTGCCCGGAACCCGCTTTTCGGCAGCGGTCCGGGGATCCAGAATTTCTGGGACGTGCTCATGGCCCACGGCATCGACGCGCCGCATACCCACAATCTGGTGCTGCAATTGTTGATTGAGGGCGGGCTGATCGCTCTGGTCATCATGATGATGATCGGATGGAGGACCCTGCGCGGCGGTCTGCAGATGCTCAAATGTCCCCAGGAGGGGCGGATGCTGGGCGTGGTCACCGTCGCTTTTGTGGGCGCTTTCGTCCTGTATGGCATGGTGGATTTTCCCTTCTTGTGTCCCAAACTGGTGACCTCCTTCATGCTCGTTATGGGAATTTCCGACTGCGCCAGCCGGATTTATCTCGATCAGCGGGTGCAGGCGTTGTCCTCTCTGGTTCCCGGCGGGACGGATTCCCACTTGGCGCCTAATGCGGCGTTTTTCAAAACCAAATAACCGAAGAAAAAAACAACCGCCTGTTTTTCGTGAACAGGCGGTTGTTTTTTTCTTCGGTATACGGTATACTGAACTATATTCCGCAAAAATTCGGCGGCGGTTCTTGACGCCCGGATCGCCCCGTTATACGGCTATCAAAACAAGAGGATATAGGAGGAACAACCATGAGCTATCGAATAACCACCGATTCTACGTCGGATCTGCCCCAGTCCTTTTTGAAGGAGAGGGACATTCCCGCTGTGGGAATGGGTTTTCAGTTGGACGGACAGGAGTATCGGGAGGACGAGAATCTCACCCTCACCATGCCGGAATTTTATGCCGCGCTGCGGGAGGGCAAGATGTCCTCCACCATGCAGGTGAACACGTTTGAATTCGTTTCCTTTGTGGAGCCCTTTCTGGCAGCCGGCGAGGATGTGCTGCACATCTGTTTTTCCAGCGGCTTGAGCGGCACCTATGCCTCCGTCGCCGCAGGGGCGGAGGAGCTGAAGGAAAAATATCCGGAGCGGCGGCTGATCGTGGTGGACAGCCTGGCGGCCTCCCTGGGCGAAGGGCTGCTGGTGTATTACGCGGATGAAAACCGCAAAAAGGGAATGAGCCTGGAGGAAAACGCCCGGTGGCTGGAGGAGAACAAGCTCCATCTGTGCCACTGGTTCACGGTGGACGACCTGATGTTCCTCCATCGGGGCGGCCGGGTGAGCAAAACCTCGGCGGTGCTGGGCTCCCTGCTGGGGATCAAGCCGGTGCTGCATGTGGACGACGAAGGGCATTTGATCATGATGAGCAAGGTCCGGGGCCGCCAGGCGGCGATTCAGGCCCTGGTGAAAAAGATGAAGGAAACCGCCATAGGCGATGTGAAGGAGCAGACCATCTTCATCTGCCACGGCGACTGTATGGAGGACGCCAAAAAGCTGGAGGAGCTGGTGCGCAGCGAGATGGGCTGCCGCACCTTCCTCATCGGCTATACGGGCACCGTGATCGGCAGCCATTCCGGCCCCGGTACCCTGGCGCTGTTCTTCTTGGGTTCCCATCGCTGACCGGCTGTACGCTCAATTTATAGGCCGCCGCAAGGGACGTCTTTGCAGCGGCCCCTTTTTGGGTTGGGGGGACGGTTGTCCTGCGGGGAAAGCGGTGCAGGAAAAAGAAATTACGGCGTGTCTGAGGACGCTGGCCGACTAGGCCCCTCCGGGGCCTACGCAAACCATCAGAGAACAGGTGGTTTGGATTGTGAAAAGCATCCGGAAGGAGAGGCGTTTGCTTCGTGCTGAGAAAGTTTATATCCTATTATAAGCCTCACTGGAGGCTATTCGCGGCGGATATGGTCTGCGCGGTGATGATCGCGGCGGTTGACCTGCTTTTTCCCATTGTTTCCCGCTACGCCATGCAGAGCTTGCTGCCTGATAAGGCCTACGCCGCCTTTTTCGCCGTTATTCTGCTGCTGGTGATCTCTTATCTGCTGCGGGCGGGCTTCCAGTATTTTGTGGGCTATTGGGGCCATGTGCTGGGGGTGCGGATGGAAAGCGATATGCGCCGGGACCTCTTCACCCATCTGCAGCGGCTTCCCTTTTCCTTTTACGACAAGAACCGGACGGGGCACCTTATGTCCCGGGTGGTGAACGATCTTTTTGAGGTGGTGGAGCTGGCCCATCACGGCCCGGAGGATCTTTTCATCTCCCTGGTGACCCTGCTGGGCGCCTTTGGCATCCTGTTGACCATCCAGTGGCGGCTGGCGCTGCTGGTGTTCGCCCTGGTGCCCCTGATCCTGCTGTTCACTGCCAGCCGGCGGCTGAAGATGAACCGGGCTTCCCGTCAGGTCAAGGAACGCACCGCCGGCATCAACGCGGATATCGAAAGCAGCATCTCCGGCGCCCGGGTGGCCAAGGCTTTCAACAACGAGGCCTATGAAATCGAGAAGTTCGAGGAGGGCAACAACCGTTACCGCACGGCTAAAAACGGCTTTTACAAGCAAATGGGGATCTTC